>JAKMGS010000066.1 GCA_022424815.1 Schleiferiaceae bacterium
ACCGTTTTTTGGACAAGGTTCAATATTCCTGCGGATGAACGATATGCAATATTGACTTCTTGGAATATTGATATTACCAAAGCCGGTTACAAGGCGAAAGCAATTTTATACGCTCCAGCGTTATATCCAGATTCTATTCCTGGAACATTAGAAGAACGAATGACGGGCCTCAAGACTAAGCAATACCCTGAATTCTCCAGTAAGCGAAATGATTATGTGATTGAAAATATTTTCGAAGATGTTCACTTTAAGGGCGGTTTAGGTGTTGTTGGTGCCCAATTATATGGAAATAGTCCCGATAATAAATTATGCGAGTTAGTCTTCACTAATGATACCAGTACGGTCATTACGTTAAAAAGTAGTAGGATAGCGTTTAAGGATAGTGGTATTGTCGCAAAACGAGTTGAAGTGGTAGCACACCTTGGAGCAGATAGTATATATCACCCTTATTGTGAAGCGCGATACGATCCATCTAAGGGACAACTACGAATACTGCGATTTAAAAATGGATTGGGTAGGTGTTCTTGGATTGATAGTTACCATTCCATGGAGGTGGACGTGGATCAACTCATTTGGAATAAGGGCACTCCGTATTTGAATTTTAGAAATCTTAATCTCGGTTCAATGCAGGCCGCTGTTTTTGAGAGTAATCAATTCTTTAGAGTCAGAAGAATGGAGGAGTTGGCTGGACTTCAGACCGTTCATCCGCTGATGAATTTAAGGGACGCGGCTTCTTTATGGGGCTTCAAAGAAGTTCCGGTCAAAGATTTGATTTATGCCCTGCGAATGCCCTTAGCAGATGGCGAGAATTTCATTTACGAGATGGCTATTCAAGGATTTGTGTTCTTGGATGAGGATAAGAACACAGTTGTTGTTACAGATAAGCTTTTTGAATATTTAAGTAACTGGAGAGGGAAACGAGATTATGATGTGATTCAGTTTATTTCCCGAGTAGAGAAAGGTTTTAACGCGCAGATTAATCTCATCAACAATCAAATGCAAATCGCGGGCATCGGTATGATTGCGGTTAGCGATTCACAACAAGTAAGTCTCTATCCAAATGGTGGACTCATAGCCGTGAATGAAGACATGGACTTCAAGTTTGACGGCCTCATCAATGCGGGATTATTCAGTTTTTGGGGAAGCAATCATGAATTCAAATACGATCAATTTATGGTTGATATGCCGAAAATTGATTCCATGCGATTCAAGGTAAAACAGTTTAATGTACCTCCAGGAGAGAGAGCTGGTTTAGTAAATGTTCAAACTGTTTTATCTAATCTACAAGGGCGATTAAAAATAGACCGTTCTGATAACAAGAGTTCGAAAGAATACTATCCAGAATATCCCATATTCGAGGCCTTGAACAACTCATTTGTGTATTACGATCATCCGAGTATTCACAATGGTGTATATAATCGTGAGGATTTCTATGTAGCAGTGGAACCTTTTACCGTGGATTCACTAGATAATGCTACAACTGATGGATTATTATTCGATGCAACCTTCCATAGTGCCGATATCTTCCCAACCTTTCCACAGCCTCTCATGGTAATGCCGGATTATTCATTGGGATTTGAACGAATAATGTCTAATGCCCCTACTTACAAAGGTTCTGGTCAATTTGATGGGAGTCTTGCCTTGTCCAACAAAGGACTACAAGCCTCTGGATATATCAATTACATTCAAAGTACTTTGGCTAGTAACGATATATTGTTCTTTCCAAAACAGGCTTCTGGAAATGCTTCGAAATTCGATTTAACACAAAACACTACGATGGGTAAGGGTTATCCAAAAGTTGCAAGTTCGGATAACCCTTTTCTGTGGATGCCATACGAAGACGAATTATATCTTCGAACCCAAAGTGTACCATTCAATATGTTCTATGCGCAAAACCTGAACGCCAGAGGTCAATTAACCTACGGAAGTAAAGGCTTATTTGGCGTGGGTGAGTTGCGATATGGTACCGCCATGCATAGTAGTAAAGAAGAGGGCTTTACATTTTATAACACTTCGTTTGTATCGTCTAACCAAGATTTCCGTGTGAAAACAAAATTGGATGATGAGCAATGGGCATTCCAAATGTTGGATGCGAGTTGTAACGTGAATTTTGATGAGCAATTAGGAGTTTTTGATAAAATTGATCCCTACAGTTATATAGACTTCCCTGCAAATCAGTACGTAGCTTTCATGGATCATGCTGAATGGAAAATGGAGAGTGCCACAGTAGATATCAAGCACAGCAAGGATGATAAAGCTTATTTGGTAAGTACTAACTCTTTTCAGGATAGTTTAGACTTCACAGCTGGTTTTGCTCGTTTTTCTCTCGTTCCAAGCATTTTGGAGGCTTATGATGTTCCAGAAATAGAAGTTGCTGATTCTCGTGTTATTCCAGATAGCGGTTATGTGGTTATTCGTACGAATGCAGTTATGGACCCGCTTGAAAATTCTAAAGTTATCGCAGATAGATTTTCAGAGCTTCATAATTTCTATGACAGCCATATTCGTATTCGTGGGAAGTATTTGTTTAGTGGTTATGGTACTTACGACTATAAAGACGAAGAAGGGAATATTTGGCCAATTTCTTTTGAGACAATTAAACCTGATACTTCAGGCACTACCATAGCCGAAGCGGAGATCCTTGAATCTGATGAATTTTATTTAAGTCCGTATTTCAGTTATCGCGGTGAAATTTCACTCCGTGCCGATGAAGTAGCTATGTATTATAAAGGCGCTATCAAGTTGTTGAATAACTGTGAAAACCTTCAAAGTACTTGGTATGATATTGCGACGACAATCGACCCGTCGGATATCGTAATTGAACTGCCTGAACCGGATTTAAGTACATTCAGAGACAATACGTTCAATGGTATTTTCATTTCACAGGATAGTCTCGGGGGGCACAGTAACTTCCTGTCCAAATACGCCGATAGACGAGATATTGAAGTTATAAGTGCTAATGGTGTTTTATTCTACGATCATGATGAGGATGGATATGTGATCACTACCGTAGACAAATTGATGGACTTCTCGGTTCCAGATCCCTATCTGGTCTTTTACAATAAGGAATGTGAACTGTACGGTTCGGGCCCACTCAAAATACTCGAGAATACAGGATTAGTAGAAAGTCGAATGGGTGGTGCGGCTCGACATAACCTCAAGACTGATGAGGTGAGTATTGATGCCGTTTGGAGTATTGATGCACCACTAGATAAAGATCAATGGGAGACAATAGCTAAACTTTTCGGTGACTTCTCAGGAACAGGTCGAATAGATGACTTTAACTATCAAGAAGGTATTTATTCGTTAATGGGTTCCAAGGAAGGGTCCAAATTCTTAGATGATTTAGCGGAATCAGAAGGAGATGGTAAGCTTCCAAAAGAGCTTCGAAAATCACTTGTTTTGAGTAAGATTGAAATGGCGTACAAAGGCGAGTATCGAACCTTCCAAGGAAATGGCGAAGCAATCATCCAAAATATCTATAATGAACCTGTTTTCGCCAAAGTAAATTGTTTAGTTGAGGTTAAAGAACGAAGTCGAGGAGGCGAGTTTACCATTTACCTGGACAATGGCACAGATTATCTTTTCATGAGTTACAAACGTAATGTCATGAGCATACGATCGTCAGACGATGCTTTCAATGATGCAATATTGGCAAAGGATAATAATGCTCGGAGTGTTGCGGCTAAGGGTGATAAACCGAGTTTTTCCTATAATCTTGCCGGAAGAGGAAAGGTAACTTTATTGAAACGTCGATTTGGTATAGAAGATTAGGTTGAATAATTTTTAGGTTGCACTTGCATCCATTAGGCTAAAGCATCTAAATTTGAAAACATGAGCACGAAAGAGCAATTTCAAAATCAACATGAAACCGTACTTCAAGCGGAGCGTTCTCTGGTTCTATTCAACGACCATGAGAATACCTTTGATTTCGTTATCGATGTACTATGTGCTGTATGTGAACACACTGAGGAACAAGCCGAACAATGTGCTTGGATAACTCATTACAAGGGTAAGTGCCAAGTCATGACAGGTGAAATAGAAGAATTACAACAAAAGGCTTCTATAATGGGTGATGTAGGTCTTACCGTCGAGGTACAATAAGAGTATATTTTCTAGTCAAAAAATCCCAATAGGGACTTTTGCAATTAAGTTTTTGGTCTATATTTGCCACCCCATACGGGAAAAGCTGGCCGCGTAGCTCAACTGGATAGAGTACTTGACTACGAATCAAGCGGTTGAAGGTTCGAATCCTTCCGCGGTCACAAAGAACCAAAAAAGCCCTGCAACGAAAGTTGCGGGGCTTTTTCATTTACAAGCGCCCGAAGCTTGCTTCAGGGCGCGGGGAAATGGAAAAGCCGCTGGGCAGCGACAGCTGCACAGGGCTTGTTGATTCGGAATTTGGAGCAGGAGGGATCTTTGCCGAAGGCAAAAATCCCCGAAGCTTGCTTCAGGGCGCGGGGAAATGGAAAAGCCGCTGGGCAGCGACAGCTGCACAGGGCTTGTTGATTCGGAATTTGGAGCAGGAGGGATCTTTGCCGAAGGCAAAAATCCTACTTCACCAATATTTGATACTGATAAGGCGCTAACATCAAGGTAGTACCTGTATTGATGGTAGTACTACTCACGGGATCAAGCACAGAAACACTTTGCCAATCACTTGGTAGCCCTATGCTCATGGCAGAGTTCCGTGGATTGACTGCAACGAGGGCCTCATACCCAGCGCCAGTGGCGGTGAAGGCGGCGATGTTGAACGTAGAAAAATTGGTCCTAGATTCCCCTCTAAGCGCATCGTAGGTGTTGTACGCCGACAAAATCGCCCTGTATTCCTTCGTTACCTCTGGGTTCAGGGACCAATTAATGGCCACGCTCGTTGGCGTAAAGAAAGGCAGCTTGTACGGCAGCGCTTTCTCTTGGCCATTGTACAATAACGGTACGCCCCCCATAGTGGTGGCCAATACAAAGGCACTCATGACCTTGTCCTGGTTTCCAAAAAGTGCTTGAGGGGTGTTGTCCCAAGCGTTTTGGTCGTGGTTAGTCACAAAGCGTACCATGGTTTTACCGGGGTCGAGGCTGAAGAATTCGGTCGCGTGCTGGGTATAGAGCCCGCGTGCATCATCACCCTGAGTGAAGACTCCGAGGCTCTTGCCGTAGAAGCCCCAGCTGAAGGCCATATCAAATCCTTTGTTCAAGAGGCTCAAATCATCAGATTCCGCGAACATGATCAAGTTGCGGTTGGGGAGGCTGCGCAAGGTGTCGATGGCTTCTTCCCAAAACCATCCGGGCACGCCGGTGGCGTAATCACAGCGGTAGCCGTCAATATTGGCCTCAAGGACCCAATATTTCATGGCGCTGATCATCTCTCCGCGCATTTCAGCGTTGCTGTAGTTGAGTTCGGCAACATCTTGCCAATTCGTTCCTGGGGGATGAATAATCACTCCATTTTGCTTGATATAGAAGCTTTCATCCGACATCCAGATGTGGTCCCAGGAGGTGTGGTTGGCGACCCAATCCATCATCACGGCCATGCCTTTGGCGTGGGCGCTATCAACCAGTTCGCGCAGCTCGTCTAAATCTCCATAATTAGGATTGAGGCTCTTATAATCCTTGATGCAATAGGGCGAACCTACACTGTTGAGGGAACCCATCTCATACACTGGCATCAGCCAGATCACATTTACTCCAAGATCTTTGATGCTATCCAAGCGGGGCATGATGCCTGCAAAATCTCGTGAAGCTGAAAACACCAAAGGGTTTACCTCATACATCACGACATCGGAGGGTGTGGGTACCGCATCGAACGGCGTGCCATATTGGGTGTAGCCATCTCCAGGGTTGCCGGTGGTATCCACGGGGTTTGGATTAGGATCACAGCAATCCACCGGTTCCTTATCGCAGGATGCCAGGAAGACAATCAGAAGGAGAGGAGCTAGGTGTTTCATGGAAGTAAGGTAGTAATTATACCTCCGCGTCCATCAAATCTGTCACCACGTGGTAACGCGGGTCCTCAATCGAACTTTGGATGTACTTATCAAAGGCAGGATTTGCCTTACTCAAAATGGCCTTGCACTCTGGGCTGAGGTGGGTCAAGACCACTTCTTTTCCGGTGGCCAAGTATTTGTCGATCACTCGCTCAATGGCTTCAATACCACTGTGGTCACTCACTCTAGATTCGATGAAATCAATCTCCACCTTGGCAGGATCGTTTTTCACGTCAAACTTGGTCGCAAAGGATTGTACCGATCCGAAGAATAGAGGTCCCCAGATCTCATACACTTTCGTACCATTCTCTTTAATGCGCTTGCGTGCACGAATGCGAACAGCATTCTCCCAAGCAAATTTCAGGGCACTCATGATCACCCCGGAAATCACGGCAATGGCTAAATCTTGCCATACGGTGATGGCACTGACCGCAATCAATACAAAGGCATCAGCCAAAGGGATCTTGCGCAAGATGCGGAAGCTCGACCACGCAAAGGTGCCGATCACGACCATGAACATCACACCGACCAAGGCGGCGATAGGAATGCGCTCGATAAGCGGGGCGCCGAACAGAATGAAGCTGAGCAAACAGAGGGCGGCAACTACACCAGATAATCGGCCACGGCCACCTGAATTCACGTTAATAATACTTTGACCGATCATGGCACAACCGCCCATACCGCCGAACAATCCGTTGATCAAATTCGCGGATCCTTGGGCAATACATTCGCGGTTTCCTGAACCGCGGGTTTCGGTTAAATCATCGACCAAATTCAAGGTCATCAAGCTTTCAATCAAGCCAACGGCTGCCAACAAGAAGGCAGTGCTGATCACCGTACCCCAATGTCCTTGCATGGTGTCGAAGAGGGTGAAGATATTCCATTGGAACTGTGGCAAACCGCCTTTTAGTCCCTCACCGCCACCGTCTCTAATGAAGGATCCTACGGTGCTTACATCTAGGTCTAGGCCTATTGCAATGGCCGCTATCACGATGATTCCGGTCAATGCAGCGGGTACTACTTTAGTTACTTTCGGCAACAACCACATGATGGCCATGGTCAACCCTACGAGTCCCATCATGGTATATAGCTCTGTGCCCTCAATCCAAACCTTATTGCCGTTCACATTATGGGTAAACATGCCTAATTGGCTCAAGAAGATCACGATGGCCAAACCGTTGACAAATCCCATCATTACTGGATGGGGGATTAGGCGTACAAACTTTCCTAGACGGAACAATCCAGCGACTATTTGGATGGCCCCTACGAAGAGTAGGGTAATGAACAACCAAGAAAGTCCTAACATCTCCATGCCCATGCCTTCACCAACGCTGTTTCCTTGTTGGATCAAATGCACCATCACCACGGCCATGGCTCCGGTAGCACCTGAAATCATTCCCGGACGACCGCCGAATAGTGAGGTGATCAGCCCCATCATGAAGGCTCCGTACAGACCCACGAGTGGATCAATGCCTGCCACAAAGGCGAAAGCAACAGCCTCCGGCACGAGTGCCAAGGCTACGGTTAAACCGGATAGGATGTCATTTTTTGGATTGCCAACGAAGTTGTTGAAGAGTTGTTTCATGGAAAGGAGTGTCGTGTTGCAGCGGGCAAAAGTAAGGCCTTTAAAATGAATACGGGCGGCCCGCAGGGCCGCCCGTATCAAAGCTTTTCACAAATGATGGAGAAATTACTTCTGGTAACGCTCTCGAAGATCGTCCGTTAGAAGTTTTGTTTCCTTTAAGTCGTTCTCATCGCCACGGCTGAAATCCAATCTTAATGAATTATTGAAATGATCGTCCGCTTTGTCAAACTCTCCAATCATAGTGTAGGCCATGATGAGGTTTTTGTATAAATCTGGAATGACTTTTTTATTGATACGCGCCTTTTTATTGTCCATATCGCCTTCCGCCAAAGCAGCTTCCCAAGCGTCAATTGCGCTTTGTAGCTTCTCTCGAGCTTCATCAGGGCGGCTGATGAGCATATCATATCCTTGCTTGGCATCGTACATGGCGTTTTCTAGATCGTCAAATTCACCTTTTTTATTCTTCACATAGATGATTTCAACGTTGCGCTTCTGCTCTGTGGTGCCCAATTTGTCGTTGATCAACCACTGAATGGTCCCCATATTCTCCTCTACGACCTTCGTTTGCAACTGGTCAATGTAGGTCTGTGCGTTCGTAGAAGGGTAGCTTCTTTCTTCTTCCGCTGAGGTAAAGGTTTTGTAATCTGAAATGGAGCTTGGCACTTCGTCAAAGATGATGCTGCCGTTTGGATGCACCGCACGAAGGGTCATGCTGTGACGATAATCGATTTTCCAGAAAGACTTGTAGTACGTAGACTTTGCTTTGGTCTTAGAATCCACCTTCACGTATTCCTTTTTTTCTGCGATCGGATCATTGTTCTCGAAACCAAAGAGGTGCACATCGATGTTTACCCCATTTGGGTCTTGGTTTAATCCTTCGACGCGGCAGTACGTGCTGGCTAGTTGATCCGCATTAAAAAGCTTCTGGTGAGTGACCTGACGCTTGTACGGCTTTGAAGGCGGGTAGTACGGTGAAGGAGGGGTGGGCTTAGAGTTTTCCAAAAACTGCTTCTCAACGATTTTACCCGCGGTGCTTTTGCTGTTCCAGTCCTCAAGTGCTTTTTCGTACTCCGCATAGCGCTGGTCGTAGGCCGCTTTTGCCGCCGCTTCCTTTTCTGGATATTCGGCTAAGGCTTGCTGGTATTCTTCCTCTGCTTTGGCCAATTCTGCATTGATCTCTGCTTCATAATCAAGAATCACGCTGCTGGTGTAGCCCATGCCTTCTTCGAGGTGGATGGTTGGGGGTTGGAGATAACTAACGGTGATGCGCTCTTTCTTCATGTTCTGTGCCATCGCAGCCACAGAAAGTCCGAGCATCAAAAGTGTCGTGGTTTTCTTCATGGTGTGTTTTTGAGTTTGAGAATCGAATATAAGAAGGAATATTGAGCAGGGGCCTATTCCCCCAATCAACTGCGCAAAACAAAAAAAGGTACCTGCGAACGGGTGCCTTCAATGTGTGAGTGGCGAGCGGACTAGCGGTCGCCCATTTGATGCCTTTGTTCGGCGATTTTAGGATCAGCAATGAATTGGTCATACTCCATCAACTTGTCTAAATTTCCGTGCGGGAAGATTTCTACGATGCGGTTTGCCACCGTTTGATTGATGGTATGGTCATGTGAACTGAAGACCATAGAGCCCTTGAAATCACGCATTCCGTTGTTCAACGCTTGAATACTTTCAAGGTCCAAGTGGTTGGTCGGCTCGTCCAAGAATAAGAGGTTGGCTTGCTGGAGCATCATGCGGCTCAACATACAGCGCACCTTCTCACCCCCAGAGAGGACTTTGGCACTTTTAAATACTTCTTCCCCTGAGAAGAGCATCTTGCCCAAAAACCCGCGTACGAATACCTCGTCCTTATTCTCCGGAGAGAATTCGCGCAACCAATCAATCAAGTTGGCGTCAGTCTTGAAG
>JAKMGS010000067.1 GCA_022424815.1 Schleiferiaceae bacterium
ATGTACCAAGGCCATGCCTCAGGTATCTTAAACGAACAGCACAAATTTATATTCAGCGCTGCATTTGGCTGGTTATATTCTGATCTAGGAAATAGTTCTTGGATGATTTGGGACCAGTGGCTGTTGGTAGGAACCAGTGCCCCGCTGTTGGAAGTGTACAGCAGCGAATTGGACATGAATAAAAACTGGCGTGCTCTAGAATCTTTACAAGCTTTAGGAGATGCTTTGGATCGCAATGAACACTTCACGGTTGGATTCAATTTTAATAGCTTGGATGAAGGTCCTCTCTTTGAATCCTTACCACCAGCTTTGGATCGAGCATTTTTAGCTGGGCATTTGGAAGTAAAAGATGGTTTTGCCTACGGAAATGCCACGGTTCAACAACGCGGGGAAGATGTAGCGGTAAGTGCTTATTTATGGTCACACTCGCTCCCACAACAAGCGATCAGCGGTCCTTTTTTAATCAAAAATCACCGCAGTGGCATGACAAATATTCTCGTTCAAGATGAAAGTAATCAATGTTACTTGCTCAATGAGAAAGGAGAAAAAATGTGGAGTCTAAATCTTCCAGGAGCTATAAAAGGCGCAGTCCAACAAATTGATATGTTCAAGAACGGTAAATTCCAGATGGTTTTTACTACGCCAAATCAGCTGCACTGTATAGATATTTTAGGACGTGAAGTGGAGGGGTTCCCAGTAAGTTTAGCAGAAGGAACCACCTTAGGTGCCACCGTTTTGGATTATGACAAGAACCGCAATTACCGCATACTCGTGCCTGCGGGAGCAAAGCTTTATAACTACAGCATCGAAGGTCAGCCTATTGAAGGCTGGAAGACTGACGCGGCAAGCGGCAACATTACCCAAGGCCCACATTTGTACCAGCGAGGTGGTAAGGATTATGTAATCATTTCTACCCTAGAGCGCGCCCATGTACTCAACAGACGTGGAGAGGAGCGCATCAAAACCTCAGCCCTCACTGCGGCTACTCAGCCGTGGGTCGTTATGGGTGGGAATCCACCTAGCATCAGGCGCGTGGGTGAAGAGGGTGAGATTCAGGAACAGCGCTTTGACGGCACCACGGCCATTTTGGAGCAAGACCTAAATAACCTTCAAGGCATGGAGTCCATGAGCTACGGCACATTGTATTGGTCAGAAGACAAGCTCAGCTTACGCGGAGAAACCTCAACGAATACTATTTCTTTCCCACAGAGCATCTCACGTATCGAAGCTTATACAGGCGGTACGGGCATCATTTATGATACCGAAGGCACTGTTCATGTGACTCAGTTAAAGGAGGCCGATGCGCCGATCACCGTATTTGAAGGGTCCGAGGCAGAGGCAGGGCGATTGACCCCAGCTGGAGCACCAGTTCTAGTACTCGTTCAGGGCAATGCGGTAATCTGTTACCAATTGTAATTACTTCTTGCGGAAGAAAATTTCGATCGGGGCACCGTGGAAGTCGAACGCCTTACGCATCTTGTTCTCTAGGAAGCGCTTATAAGGTTCTTTGATGTATTGCGGCATGTTTGCAAAGAATGCGAACTGTGGGGTACGCGTAGGCAACTGTGTACAGAACTTAATCTTCACGAATTTCCCTTTCACTGCCGGTGGCGGATATCCCTTGATAATGTCCTGCATCGTATCGTTGAGCTTGCTCGTCGAAATGCGCTGCTTGCGACGCTCGTAGACCTTCACGCCTTCCTCAAAAGCTTTCAATACACGTTGCTTGGTCAACGCGCTGGTAAAGATGATGGGGAAATCTGTAAACGGTTCTAATTTTTTTCTAATGTACGCTTCAGCATCGCGAATGGTATTGGTTTCTTTCTCCACCAAATCCCATTTGTTTACCACGACCACCAAGCCCTTTTTGTTCTTCTCCACCAACGAGACGATGGACAAATCCTGCGCTTCGAACCCACGCGTCGCATCCACTACCATCATACATACATCCGCATGCTCGATGGCGCGTATAGAGCGCATATTAGAATAGAATTCTAGGTTTTCCATGGTCTTGCCCTTCTTGCGAAGTCCCGCCGTATCGAGCAACATGAAATCAAAACCAAACTTATTGAAGCGTGTGTTTACGGTATCTCTAGTCGTACCTGCCACCTCAGTAACAATGTTGCGCTCCTCGTCGAACAAGGCATTGACAATGGAACTCTTTCCAGCATTAGGACGACCTACAATAGCCATCTTCGGAAGGTCTTCATAGTCGTCCACAGGATTTTCATCCATGTTCTCCACGAGTTCATCCAACAAGTCTCCGGTGCCCCCGCCATTTACAGCAGAGATGGTGTGGTATTTTTCGATGCCCAAACCATAGAATTCAGCAGCCTCTAATTCCAGCATACTGTTGTCCACCTTGTTTACTGCGTACACCACAGGCTTCTCGGTTTTGCGCAACATGCCCGCAATGATCTTATCAAATTCCGTCAACCCCGCTTGAAGGTCGAGGACAAATAGGATCACGGTGGCTTCTTCAAGAGCCAATTCTACTTGGCGACGGATCTCCGCCTCAAAAACATCTTCCGAACCTTCAATATACCCACCGGTATCGATGACTGAGAACTCCTTCCCATTCCAATCACTCTTTCCATAATGACGGTCGCGTGTCACCCCCGCAACGCTATCTACAATAGCATCACGACGCTGGATCAGACGATTAAATAGTGTGCTCTTACCCACATTTGGGCGGCCCACAATGGCAACGATGTTACTCATAGTTTAGTTTTTATACCCAAACCTTTTCAGGTGCAGGTCACTATCTCGCCAATTCTTTTTGACTTTAACAAAGGTCTCTAAATGTACTTGCTTGGCAAAAAAGGATTCTAATTGCTTTCGAGCGCCTATGCCCACTTGCTTTAGTTTCGATCCTTTGTGTCCGATGATGATTCCCTTCTGTGTATCGCGGGCCACATAAATGACGGTACGTATGCGGATGATATCATCGGCTTCATTGAATTCCTCTACGTCTACCTCGACGCTATATGGGATCTCTTTCTTGTAGTTGAGTAGGATCTGCTCACGCACGATTTCACTCACGAAGAAGCGTTCGGTTTTGTCTGTAAGTGCGTCCTTATCAAAATACGGAGGTGATGATGGAATGAGCGCAATTAATCGGTCTAATAAATAGGTCGTATTTGCCTGCTCTAAGGCAGAGATAGGAATGATTTCAGCGTTTGGCAAATGCTCGGTCCAATAGGCAACTTCCTCCTCCAACTTCTCCTGATTCGTCGTATCAATTTTATTGATGATCAGTAGTACATGCACCTTGGTCTTGAGTAGCTTCTGGAAAAATCCTTCGTCTTTGAGCGCACGATCGCCAGGCTCTACCAAGTACAAGAACACATCCGCATCTTCAAAGGCATCCGACACAAATTTCATCATGTGCTCCTGCATCTTGTATGCAGGTTGGATCACCCCAGGAGTATCGGAGAACACAATCTGGTATTCCGGTTCATTCAGAATACCGAAAATACGGTGACGAGTGGTCTGAGCTTTAGGTGTAATGATGCTCAAGCGCTCCCCTACTAATGCATTCATCAAGGTACTTTTCCCAACGTTTGGGTTCCCGATGATATTGACAAAGCCACTTTTGTGTTCCATGGGGCAAAGATGCGACAATTGTGACCGATTATGATGGTTTTCCTCTGAAGGATTAATGAAATATAATCTACTGAAAATCAATATGTTGATTTTTTATCCTACATTCAAACAGAACAAAACCAACTAGTTATGAAAAAACATATTCTTTTCATGGCTCTGGGCCTACTTGCTTGGAGCTGTACTCCTCCTGAACAGGAGGCTGAAGCTACCCCACCTGTATTGGAAGATGGGGCATATTCATTGACCAATGCGACGTGGACCTACGCCGATACCGTCGTGGAATTTGAACCGCAACAGATTAAAATCTACGCGGATGGACACTACATGTTTGCTACATGGAATTCCACTACCAACTCTCCTGCAATGGGTGCCGGTGCAGCATGGAGTGAAAACGGAATGATGTACGAACAACCATTGTATAACGCCAGTGGTGCGACCGACTCATCACAAACATTCGAGCTCGGAATCACCTCAACAGAAGGAGGCTTTGAGCAAACCATTGCCGGCATGGACGACAATGACTCATCGAGCTTCGATTTATACGAAAATTGGACGGCCCTTGAAGGAGAAGCAACCCCTTATGATGGACTATGGATTCTATCTTCAAGAAATGAGGTTGAAGGTGTCGAAGATTTCAATGAAATTAAAATGATTGGCGGAGGCCACTTTGTGTGGTACCACACTTGGAGCGATACCGTAGACCATGCTGATTTTGGGTACGGCCAATTCATTGATAATGGCGACGGCAAAGTAAAGGAAGTAGCCAGAGTAGGGTCCATTGAAGGATTCGAAGGAGAATGGAACATTAACTTCACGTTGATTGGAAGTGATATGCTACAACAAAGCTTTATCAATAAAACAGACTCCACAGAAGTCATTCAGAATTACAAAAGACCTTAAACCGCCTTCTACATAATAGAAGCGACCCGGCTCCAGTGGCCGGGTTTTTTTATTGTCGGGCAATTGTCTTAAAAGAAATTGGGCCAAGTCCCCTCTAGTACCGATTTTTATAGCAAATAACATCACCAGCTATGCGTTCCATTCTTGCCATTGTGTTGCTCGTCAGCACAACTTCTCTACAAGCCCAAGTTTTTGACACCCTCGTATGGGCGGATGAATTCAACATCGACGGCTCTTTAGATACCTCAAAATGGTGGCATCAAACCATCCTTCCTAACAACGGACAGAGTTGGTGGAACGGAGAAATCCAGCACTACACGGACCGTGATACCAATGCCTATGTGAGCGGAGGGAGTCTTCATCTGACCGCACTGCGTGAGACCTATACAGATCAAAACGTTACCAAAGGTTTTACCTCAGCTCGATTAAATTCAAAGTTTGCTTTTACCTACGGACGCGTTGAAGTACGCGCCAAACTTCCTACTGGAGTCGGTACTTGGCCTGCCATCTGGATGCTTGGACAAAACATCACTGAAATAGGTGCTTATTGGCAAGTACAGGGCTATGGCACCACCGGTTGGCCGGCCTGTGGAGAGATAGATATAATGGAACATTGGGGACACAACCAAAACTATGTTTCAAGCGCCATGCATACCCCATCAAGCTTTGGCGGCACTGTGAATGTCGGCGGTCAATACGTCAGCGGCGCCAGCACTAGCTACCACGTCTATGCCCTTGAATGGAGCGAAACTAAAATGGTGTTCAGCGTGGACAGCGTGGTGCATTACACCTACGAGCCCTCTACCTATACTGCTAGCACTTGGCCCTTCTACGATCCGCAATACTTGCTATTGAATATCGCCATCCAATCTTCTATCGACTCTAGCTTTACCAGTAGCGCCATGGAGGTAGATTATGTCCGCGTGTACCAGCAATCAAATTTGAGTTTGGAAGAGCAGGCGCGAAACGGAATAGGTGCTGTAGGGAATCCTTTTGAGGACCAATTATTTGTACGCCTCACCGGCCCAAGTACCATCAACCTCTACGACATTACAGGCAAGCAAATTTACTCCGAGCTGCACGACGGCAGTGGACACCTCGATACCGAGGCCTACGCCCCGGGACTATATGTGTTGGAAATCTTACAGCCTGGTTTTAAAGGCTACCGCGAAAAGGTCGTAAAGCGTTAGAATTTCAGCTTTTCATCCTTGTCCCAAAGTCCCCAAGAGGCACCGACATCGCCTTCTTTTTCGATCTTCCAGCTCTCGTCAAAGGAGGAAAAATAGAACATCGGGATTTCTTCCGCCTTTGACCAGCGCTGGGCGTTGATGAAGTATTTCAAGCTGTTCTCAAACGACGCATGGGCACCACCAATGCTTTGACCCGCACTAGGCCAACCGGTTTCCGTAATCAACACGGGCTTGCCTTTTCCCGCCGCTTGTGCTTCGAAATACATCTGTTTCATGTACATCAGAGAGTAGTCCAAAGAACAGCCTTCCCAGTACGGGTAACAATTGGCCAAAATAATATCACAGGCATCCGCAACTTCTGGGTAATCTGTGAACTCGTAATACGCATCCACATAGCCAACGCGCACATCCGTAACTACCGCCTTCACGCGCTCGATGTATTGCACGAGCACTCCCGCACTAAGATCTTCACGATAGAGCACCTCATTACCGACCGCTGCCACATCTACAACCCCTTCGGCGCAAAGCTCAAGCAAGCCTTCAATTTCGCCTTCGTTCTTTTCGAGGTCGTCGCCCAACCAAGCACCTACCAAGGTCTTGATGCCCATCTCGTGAGCCACTCGGGCAATAATTTCATTCCCTTCAGTACACGAGAAGGTACGTACCCATGAGATATGTGGTTTGAGAATTTCTAATTTTCGGCGGACCTGCGCTTCAGATAATTGATCCCCGGGCTGCTGCCCTTCATCATAGGCGCTAAAGCAAATACCGTGGATCCCGGCATTCAAAAATGCTCGGCTTTGTTTCTTTAATTCTTCTAGGCTTAGGTTATTCACCACTGGCCCAGCCAGCGACATGAACTTCTCCTTTCTGTAAGACATTAGGTTTGGTTATACAGTTACTGATTTACGTTTGTCTAATTCTGCGCGCACTCCTTTCGCGTAGTTCTCATCCACCTTGTAATTCCACATCACCGCTATGGCGATGAGCGTACAAATAATTGGCAACCCAGAGAACACCATACGCAAGCTATCCACAGCCCCTTCAGGCTGCCCAACAGCACCACTCTGGTAATTCACCAAGGTCAAGATCAAGCCACTCAAGGCACCGGCAAAGGCGAAACCTAGCTTCACCATCCACCAGTAAATAGCTCCAAAAACACCCTCGCGGCGTTTTCCCGTGTTCAATTCATCTATATCCAAGACATCAGAGGTCATCGACATCATGATAGTAAACAATCCACCTATACCGAACGAGTGGAACGGCAAGGCAAACAAGAACATATAAGGCTTGCCGGGGATCATCAAGAACCACAAAAGCACATAACCAATGATGGAAATGCCTTGGCTCAAAATGAACGCCCGTTTCTTTCCCATATTCTTTGACATCCATGCGACAATTGGAATCACCAAGAAAGTCGTTATCAGTGCGCCCACGCTCCCGAACAACGTCGGCCACACCCCTACAGCAGAAGCATCGTCGTTGAACAGGTAGCTTTTGATGACAAAGAAGGTGAAGCTTGCGATGGTATTGAATCCGTTAAAAATTAGGAAGGTCGCAATACACAATCTGCGGAACGACACCGAAGAAAAGGCCTCAATAAAACTGCGTCCTATTTTTTTAATACTTCCAAGTATTCCACTGAAGTCCAGCGGCTCATAATGTTCACGGTCCAGGGTGCTCTCGCTTTTAATGAACAGCCCGGGAGCCATCGCACAAAGCGTAAAGACTACTGCCACCCATATGGCCAACGTCCTTGTCGCCTCATCTGCGGTCGGGAACCAATCCGGATCGTACATAATCACCCAGAACCATGGCGCAATGACCCAAGCCCATTGACCTATCCACTGACTGATCGCCATCACATTGGTGCGCTCGTGGTAATCTTCGCTCATCTCGTATCCCATGCTCACATAAGGCACTCCAAAAATGGTAAGACCTAGGTAAAACACGAAGGACCAAATCATCACATATGTGAAGTTGTACATCACCGTATTCTCACGGTACAGTTGCCAAAGCATGGCAAAAGACACTCCCATAATCAAGGATCCAATTATTACATACTGGCGGCGGCGACCCCATTTTGAGCGGGTGTTGTCTGAGATAAAGCCCATGACAGGATCCAAAATAGAATCGAAGGCACGTGGCGCGAAGAAAATTACACCCCACATCCAGCCCGGAAAGCCCAAATCTTGGACCAATACTACCATGAAAATACTCATGGCCGCTGGGAACATTTGGTTGGCCAACATCCCAACTCCAAAGGCAATTTTTTGTCCCAACGGGACCTTTTTTGAGACGCTACTCATATGCGTTATTCTTTAGGTTCAATGACAATCGTTTGCAAGGCTTGGGGGGGTATACGCACGATCTCCGATTCATCACCCACGGATACATCAAAGACCTTTTCTTGTTCAGTTTCATTGAAAACCGCAATGGCAATACTGCCATCTGGATTTTGCACTGCGGCAGCCATTAATTCAGAATCGCTCAGCTCATGCGCCAGAACACTCGCACCAGGACGCATGAATTTTGAGAAGTGCGCCATGATGTAATACAATGGCGTGTAGTAAACTTCATCAGCTTCGGGGTCCACAATGACTGGCGCTATGCACCAATTCTCTTTCCAGTTTGGTCCGCCTTTACGGTCTAAGACCATGTTCCAATCTACCCATCCATCAACCCAGTGATTCATACAACCAATGATGTCGCGGGCATAGCGGTGCGCCGGTGCATATTTCGGATGCAAGTATTTTTTGCTTTCTTCACGCCAGGTATACCCCCAGTCCGTAGCTTCTTTCTTCCAGTACCAGTCGTCGTCTTGCCATACCGGCACCTCAGCATCGATACAGCCTTCGGTTTCGATAAGGTATTTCTCAGGCGCCTTGGCATGGGCGTATTCTAACATCTCTGGGAAATAGCTCACCGTACTCTCGTACCAGTGCACCGCCATCCCGTCAAAGTATTTGGCATGGGCCTCGTTGGCGTACATCACATCAGCCCATTCCTTGATGCCTTCACGGTTTTGGTCGTAGCCTAAAATGACCAGGTCACCTTTCCCATCGGCTTCAAGAGTTGGACCCAAATGATTCATCACAAAGTCGGTCATCTCCTCAGGTGAGTACAACATGCTCTCCCAATTATTCCCATTTCCATGAGGCTCGTTTTCCACGGTGAAGCCCCAAATAGGAATGCCCTCAGCCTCATATGCATCGACATATTTTGAGAAGAATTTGGCCCAGGTCGGGTAGTATTGTGGCAACAATTTTCCCCCTACCCAGCTGTCATTGTCCTTCATCCAAGGGGCGGCCGTCCATGGCGAGGCAAAGAGCTTGAACCCTTCGCTCGAGATGCGCTGCGCATCTTTGATCATCGGGATGAGGTCTGCACGGTCTTCTTCGATATTAAAATGGGCCAATTCCACATCGTCCTCCACCGGAGTGTAGCTGTAATTCGACAAGGAGAAGTCACACGAATTCATGTGGGTTCTCGTAAGCGAATAATTGGCTCCTTCTTCAGAAAAATAAGCCTGTAAAATCTCCTCCCTATGTTCTGGGCTTATGACATTCAACAAATACGCTGAAGCTTCAGTAAAAGCACCGCCAAAACCGGTAATGGTCTGGCGCTTTTGATCCATCAATACCTTCAAACTTGCGGTCGGTTGCATTCCTGCTGCGGGCGATACTTCCGTCAAGGAATTTCCTCCTCGCGAGGTCTCAAATATCTTCATTGAAGTCGGCTCCTGTGGGCTACACTGAACAACCA
>JAKMGS010000165.1 GCA_022424815.1 Schleiferiaceae bacterium
AAAACCGGCGCTTAGAAACGACCAAAACTGATCGGTGAGGTTCGAAAGTTGCAACCTGTTTTCCGCGCTCATTTCTGAGGTGATGTAGGGCTCCACAGCGCTTTTGAATTTGTTGCCTGTTCCACGCACCACCAAAGGCTCAATCCCGAATTTGTCAAAGAACTCTTTGTAGTATGTGCTTGAGATACCCACACCTCTGATGTCCATGATTCCTCCTGGATGTAATACCGCAGTATCGCTCAATGCGCTGATGTAAGCGCCTTTCTGCGTATAGTATTCACCGTAAGAGTAGATTGGCTTGCCGCTTTCTTTAAATGCGATGAGGTATTCTCCGAGCTCTTCAAGCATGCCGTAGCCGGCAGCAAAAGCGCCGTGCTCGATGAGGAGTCCAGAGACCTGATCGTCTGTGGCCGCTTTTTCCAACCCTAGTCGCAGGTCGTTAAGCCCTATACTACTGATGTCTTGACCTAAAATTTCACTGTTTAATGCAGCAAAGGGGTCGTCTACAGTGCGCTCAACAAGTTCGCCGCTAAGGTTGATTTTTAGCAGACTGTTGTCCTTTATCTTTGGCACTCCTTCGTCTGAAGAGGCAGCCGCCCCGATCAAGAGCACAAAGCCCAATACGGTGAGTGTAATAAGTGCAGCAATCGTGGCAAAGAAGGTGGTAAAGAATGATTTCATGTATAGAGGTATAATCTTACTTGGTACGAATTTAGGCGATAAATACGGGAATTTAGAATTGGCCCGGAAGGAACTCCAAGAGCACCTTGACATTCCTCGTGCTAGTGCCATTTATCAGACGCCACCATGGGGATACGAGAGTTCGGAAGATTATCTCAACCAAGCTTTAGAATTTACGACAACCCGAGGCCCTGAAGCGGTGATGAATTTGTGCTTGGCTGCTGAAAAAAGCATGGGTCGAGTGCGCAGCGGTAACGGATATGCGGACCGCCCAATAGATATCGACATCCTTGTTATTGATGGTGTGACCAGCAACACCGAGTTGCTTGAAGTGCCGCACCCAAGGTTGCACTTGCGGAAATTCGCCTTGATGCCTCTTGTTGAGCTATGGCCGGATTGGCGACATCCACACACGAACTTGACTGCACGTGAACTCTTAAGCCAATGTCCTGACCCGGTGGATCCGGTCGTTATTTCGCAGTAAGTCCTTTGTGAATTTCGAACAAGGCCATACCCGCGCTCACGCTAACGTTGAGGCTGTGTTTAGTGCCGAATTGCTTGATTTCAATCACATCGTCACATGCATCTACCACCGCTTGTTGTACACCCATAACTTCGTGACCAACCACTAAGGCCGTAGGGTCTTTTACCTGGTAACTTCTCAAATCTATGCTGTCCTCGGCCTGTTCTAAAGCCGCGATGCGAAAGCCTTGCTCTTTTAATGATTGAATGCACGAGAGGATATCGTCGACCTTGGTCCACGCTACGGTTTGTGTGGCCCCTAAGGCAGTTTTTTCAATCTCATGATGTCCAGGTTCCGGGGTCATACCGCAGAGGTAGATGTGTTCGGCAAGAAAACAGTCGGCGGTTCGGAACATGGAGCCAACGTTGTGCATGCTTCTAATGTTGTCTAAAATGAGCACCATTGGGGTTTTTCCTGCCTGTGCAAATTCTTCAGGCGTTAATCTTCCCAATTCGTTATTTCTAAGTTTTCTCATCCGATAGACTCTAAGTACATTAGCGTTTCACAAAGAAAGAGATAAATGGCCAAAAAAGCGGGAAAGAAGCAAACACCTATGATGCGTCAATTTGACGAGATCAAAGCAAAGCATCCCGAGGCACTGTTGCTCTTTCGCGTAGGCGATTTCTATGAAACCTTCGGCTCGGATGCTGAGAAGGCATCGAAGACCCTAGATATTATCTTAACGAAAAGATCGAATGGGTCGGCCTCAGAAGTGGCCCTAGCAGGATTCCCACACCATGCCCTGCAGACCTATTTGCCAAAGCTGGTCAAAGCGGGCCACAGGGTGGCTATCGTAGAGCAGTTGGAGGATCCTAAAACAGTGAAGGGATTGGTCAAGCGCGGTGTGACCGACATGATTACTCCAGGAATGAATCTCAATGCAGATTTACTTTCAGGTAAGGAGCATAATTATTTGGCGGCACTTTATCCGGCAAAAAAGGGGCCTTGGGGACTGGCAATCATTGAAGTGAGCACGGGGTCATTTCATTATGCCGAGCACCATGAGGCTGAAATTCTCAGCGCTTTGAGCTCGTACAATCCCAAAGAAATCATTCATCCCCGAGAAATGGAACGTGGACTTCGAAAGAAGTTAGAGGAGGAGTATTACCTCTTTGGTGTCGACGCTTGGGCTTGGGAAGAGACCTATGCATTTGAGCAGCTTACGACGCATTTTCAAACCAATAGCTTGAGCGGTTTTGGATTAGAAAAGGGAAGTGCAGGCGCTATTGCTGCGGGTGCGGTATTGCACCACTTAAAGCGTAGCGAATACAGTTCGCTGGATCACATCGCGAGTATTTCGCGAATTTCATTGGACGATTTCATGTGGTTGGACGGATTTACGGTTTCCAACCTAGAACTCTTCGCTTCAAATGCCCCAGGGGGCACATCGACCCTAGACATTATAGACAAGACCATTAGTCCAATGGGCGGCAGGTTGCTGCGTACTTTCCTCGCTCTTCCGCTGCTCAATACCGAAAGCATTACCAAACGTCACAACGCGGTCGAAGCGCTACTTGAGGAGCCCGACTTGATGGATGCGTTATCCGATGCCCTTAAAGGGATGCCGGATATCGAGCGCCTGTGTAGTCGAGTAGCCACTGGGCGCATCAGCCCGAAGGAGATGGCTCGGTTGCGCGAGGCTTTGAAACAGAGTGCGGCGCTCGTTGAATTGGTCCAAGAAAAATCTTGGGATCATCCTGAGAAGTTGCCCGATGTACTTGCACCCCTGCATCAAGAGTTAGCCCATGCTTTGGTGGAAGATCCTACGGCCATTATCGGTAAAGGGGAGGCGTTGCAAAGCGCCTACGACACTGAGTTGAGCCGATTAAGAGGCTTGCTTAACGATGCCACAGGGACCCTTGAAGCCATTCGCGCCCGCGAGGCTGAAGCGACAGGTATTCCTTCCTTGAAATTGGCATTTAATAATGTTTTTGGGTACTATTTAGAGGTTCGAAACTCACATAAAGACAAGGTTCCACAAGAGTGGCACCGCAAGCAAACATTGGTCAATGCAGAGCGCTACATCACCGACGAGCTCAAAAAGTTTGAGGCGGAAGTGCTCGGTGCTGAAGAACAGATCAAAGCCATAGAGCTGCGTTTGTTCGCACGCATTGTTGAGAAGACGAAGCAGCATCTTAGCACCCTGCTTTTACTCGCTCGTTGGGTGGCTACCACAGATGTACTCTTGAGCTTTGCTGAAGTTGCCAAACGCTACAACTATTGTCG
>JAKMGS010000166.1 GCA_022424815.1 Schleiferiaceae bacterium
GATTTAACATTAACGATGCACTGAGTGCTTTTTTGATTCTTTTCGCTGTCATTGATATTCCTGGTAGTATTCCAATCATTGTCAGTCTCCGCAAGAAAGTAGGCCACGTTCAAAGTGAGAAGGCAACATTTGTTGCGGGTATTATTATGATTGTCTTTCTCTTTGTCGGAGAAAGCATATTAAACCTATTGGGCGTTGATGTGCAAAGCTTTGCCATTGCTGGGAGTTTCGTGATTTTCTTCTTGGCACTAGAAATGATATTAGGCATCACTCTTTATAAAGAGGAAAGTCCGAGCACTGCTTCGATTGTACCTATTGCTTTCCCGCTCATCGCTGGTGCGGGTTCAATGACCTCCTTGGTTTCTCTCCAGGCCGAATTTGATAATATCAATATCATTATTGCCATCGTTGCCAACATGATTGTTGTATATGCAGTTCTGAAGAATACTGAACGCTTAGAACGCATTCTCGGACCGGGCGGATTGAGCGTGCTTCGCAAAGTTTTCGGTATTATCTTGCTCGCGATTGCAGTGAAACTATTTTTCACTAATCTCATTCCTTTGTTACAAACGGTTTAAGACCTCTTTATAATGGCTGACGATCAATTCAAAAACGTAATCTCCCACGCCAAGGAGTATGGATTCATTTTTCAAAGCAGCGAGATCTATGACGGATTGAGCGCTATATACGATTATGGTCAAAATGGAGCCTTACTCAAAAACAACATCAAAGCATATTGGTGGGGTGCAATGGTACAAATGCACGAGAATATTGTCGGAATTGACTCTGCCATCTTCATGCACCCAACCACATGGAAAGCTTCTGGCCACGTTGATGCTTTTAATGATCCTCTGATTGATAACAAAGACAGCAAAAAACGCTACCGCGCTGATGTTTTGATCGAAGATCATGTCGAAAAAATTCGCCAAAAAATTGAAAAAGAAGTTGGCAAAGCAGCTAAGCGTTTCGGTGACAGTTTTGAACGTGCGCAATTTGAATCTACGAACCCTCGTGTAGTGGGTTACCATGAGAAAATCCGTGCCATCATGGACCGCTTTGTGAAATCCATGGAAGCTGAAGATCTCGCAGATGTCAAACAGCTTATTGAAGACGAACAAATTAAATGTCCGGTGAGCGGCTCGATGAATTGGACCGATGTCCGTCAATTCAACTTAATGTTTGGCACTCAAATGGGTTCGGTAGCCGAAGGTGCATCTACTTTATACCTCCGCCCGGAAACAGCCCAAGGCATTTTTTTGAACTACCTAAATGTTCAGAAAACCGGCCGTATGAAAATTCCGTTTGGAATTGCCCAAATCGGTAAGGCATTTAGAAATGAGATTGTTGCACGTCAGTTCATCTTTAGAATGCGTGAATTTGAGCAGATGGAGATGCAATTTTTTGTTCGCCCCGGCACGGAAATGGAATGGTACGAAACATGGAAGCAAAAGCGCCTTGCCTGGCACAAGAGTTTAGGTATTGATGCAAGCAATTATAGGTTCCACGATCACGAAAAACTAGCGCACTATGCCAACGCGGCCGCTGATATTGAATTTAAGTTCCCATTTGGCTTTAAAGAATTAGAGGGTATTCATTCGAGAACTGACTTTGATCTAAAACAGCACGAGGAATTTAGCAGTAAAAAATTACAATATTTCGATCCTGAGTTGGGTGAAAATTATGTGCCGTACGTCGTTGAAACCTCTATCGGTCTTGACCGAATGTTCTTAGCAATTCTGTCCAATAGTCTACAAACGGAACAATTGGAAGACGGTTCAACACGCACGGTAATGAATATCCCTGCATTCTTAGCGCCTTACAAAGTAGCCGTCTTGCCGCTGTTGAAGAAAGATGGACTACCCGAAAAAGCACGTGAGGTAATGAATACGTTGAAATTTGATCATATGGTTAAATACGACGAAAAAGATGCCATAGGAAAGCGTTACCGCCGCCAAGACGCGGCCGGAACTCCTCTTTGTGTTACGATAGATCACCAGACGCTAGAAGACAACACATTGACGGTACGATATAGAGATACGATGGAACAAATCCGCATCCCAATGACGGAATTAAGTGCTTTAGTTGCTCAAAAAGTGTCATTGAGTGCACAATTTTCAAAACTTTAATGACAAATCAATTGTAGACAGTTGATTTTCAGTTAATTTTCCATTGTTTATAAACTAAAATCATTCGCAAAATGAAAAAAGTACAATTATTTGCTGCTGCTGTTGTTGCTGTTGCAATGACTGCATGTGCAGCTCCTGCTGAGGAAGCTGAAGTAACGGAAGAAGCAGTAACCGAAGAAGTAGTAGCTGAAGAGGTTGCTGAGGAAGCTGACACCACTGCTGAAGAGGCTACTGAAGAGGTTGCTGAAGAAGCAACTGAAGAAGCTGCTGCAGACGAGCACGAAGGTCACGACCACTAGGAAGTTACCGCGCTTTAAGCGAAAGAAAATCCCATTACCGCTTGTCGGTGGTGGGATTTCTTATTTTAAAGCGGCTGATGCACAGCGTACGACCTCTTTTAAAACTGAATCGTCGGTACGAAGTACATTTCTGTACGCATCGTATCCCCAGATATTCTTAGCGTATGCTGCCTTTAGTAGGAATCTGATTTCTTCGACATCTGCACTCGATAAGTCTTCCAATACAAGACCGTAGCTTCCATATTCTAGAAATGAATAGAGTTGCATATCTGAAAGTTCAAAATCGGTCACGAACCTGTCAAAAGTCCACAGTTCAAAATCTGCACGTTGGGCATCGATCTGCTCAAACGCGAAGGCATCCATGGTACCAAAGGACATGCTCCAGTAGTAGCTATTGGAAGAATCGGCAGGCAAATAAATATCAGGCTCAATTCCGCCGCCTGCAAGAAGTACCTTACCGCTATCGCTAGTAAAAACAGCACCTTCCATTTCGCTGGGAAGATCCGCGCCTTCGTACGGCTTTTGGATCGACCGACCCGAAGGCGTGTAATAATAGGCCACCGTTAACCTCACTTTAGAACCGTCAGATAAGATTTTATCTTCTTGTACCAATCCTTTTCCGAAGGAAGTGGAACCGTAAACCGTGGCGCGATCATGATCTTGCAAGGCACCCGTAACTACCTCAGAAGCACTGGCACTGTTGCCGTCGATAATGATATGTACCGGCAGATCTTCGTAACGTTCACCAGCTGAAGCCTTTGATATATGGGTTGTTCCATCGCCGTATTTAGTAATTACAATGCTTTTATCCTCGCCCAAAAATTCATCCGCGATAGCAACTGCCTCGTGCAGATATCCGCCCGGGTTGCCTCGCAAGTCTACTATGAGACCACGCATTTGAAGACTGTCTAACCTGTTCAACGCCATGAGAAGTTCGTCGTGCGTCGTTTCTGCAAAACGCTCCACACGCAAATAACCTAGACTGCCCAGCATTTGAGTACTTA
>JAKMGS010000068.1 GCA_022424815.1 Schleiferiaceae bacterium
GTCGGTCAACTTAATATCCGTACCACGACCCGCCATGTTCGTCGCGATGGTTACCATCCCTGGCTTACCTGCTTCGGCAACAATCTCTGCTTCTGCCTGATGGCGTTTCGCGTTCAATACTTGGTGGGGCACCTTGCGCATTTTCAATGCACGGCTCAATAATTCAGAAATATCTACCGATGTCGTACCAACCAATATGGGGCGTCCTGCCTCACGCATGGAAACCACCTCATCGATGACCGCATTGAATTTCTCACGAGCAGTTTTGTAGACATAATCTTCGCGGTCGTCACGAGCAATAGGTCTGTTGGTCGGAATGACCACTACCTCTAATTCGTATATCTCCCAGAATTCTCCTGCCTCCGTTTCTGCTGTACCGGTCATCCCTGATAACTTGTGATACATACGGAAGTAGTTCTGAAGAGTAATGGTTGCATAAGTTTGCGTCGCTGCTTCAATCTTTACGTTCTCCTTGGCTTCTATAGCCTGGTGTAAGCCGTCCGAATAGCGGCGACCCTCCATGATACGACCGGTCTGCTCATCGACAATCTTTACTTTGTTGTCCATGATAACATACTCTGTATCCTTCTCGAACAATGCGTAGGCCTTGAGTAATTGGTTTACCGTATGAATGCGTTCACTCTTCACGCTGTAGTCGCGTAAAATGCTGTCTTTCTGGTTGGCTTTTTCCTCAGCAGGAAGCTCTCCTTTTTCTAAGGCGCTGAGCTCTGCTGTGATATCGGGCATCACAAAGAAGTCCTTTGCGGTATTTTTCGAAATCAAATCGATGCCCTTCCCGGTCAACTCGACTTGATTGTTCTTTTCTTCGATGGTAAAGAAGAGGTCCTCATCGATGAGTTTCATCTTCTTGCCTTGCTCTTGCAGATATACGCCTTCGGTTTTCTGCAACAGTGATTTCATCCCGTCTTGAGAAAGAAATTTAATCAGCGGCTTCGATTTAGGAAGCCCGCGATACGCACGCAATAGTTTCACACCACCTTCATCTGTATCGCCATCGGCAATAAGCTGCTTGGCTTCATTGAGTTCCTTTTTAACCAATACTTTTTGAGCGGTCATCAACGCCTCCACAAAACCTTTGAGTTCGTTAAACTGGTGTTGATCTCCTTTAGGGGTAGGACCTGAAATAATTAACGGCGTACGTGCATCGTCAATCAATACACTATCCACCTCATCCACGATGGCGTAGTGATGACCGCGCAATTGCACGCGGTCTTCGTCGCGACGCGCCATGTTATCACGCAAAAAATCGAAACCAAATTCATTGTTCGTTCCATAGGTGATATCACAGAAATAAGCAGCACGGCGGGCATCAGAATTTGGTTGGTGCTTGTCGATACATTCGATGGTCAACCCATGGAAATTGAAAATAGGCGCCATCCATTCGCTATCACGTTTTGCGAGGTAGTCGTTCACCGTAACCACGTGAACACCGCGTCCTGCCAATGCATTGAGGTAGACTGGTAGGGTGGCCACCAAGGTTTTCCCTTCCCCAGTTGCCATCTCCGCAATCTTTCCTTGGTGCAATACCGTACCCCCAATAAGCTGTACATCGTAGTGCACCATGTTCCAAGTAATATCCCCACCAGCGGCCTTCCATCCGTTGGCATAAGTGGCAGTATCTCCATCTATGGTGATGTGGTAATGATCTTGGGCAAGTGTTCGGTCCAATTCCGAAGCCTCTACACTTACGGAGCCTGCTGTGAATCGTTTAGCGGTTTCACGGACCAAGGCAAAAGCACGAGGGTGAATGTCTGTGAGTACAGATTCAATGGTTTCCAAAACTTGTTTGTCCAATGCTTCGATCTGTTCGTACAACGGTTCGCGTGCATCGTAATCCTCCGTTTGTTGAATCTGCTCGCGCAACGCAGCAATTTCAGATTCTAAGGAAGCCGTCGCCTCTTTGATGACAGCCTTGAAAGATGCAGTTTCTCCACGCAACTGGTCGTTGCTCATTGAAGCCATTTCTGAAGCATGAGTATTCACCGCATCAACATGCGGTTGCAATTTTTTTATGTCGCGGTCGCTTTTAGAACCAACGAGTTTGGATATGAAGTTCAGCATCGGACTGGAGTATTCTTATAAATAGTTCACAAAAATAATAGAAGGCGTCCTTGTAGACGGCTTTTATGACTGCTAAAAAAGAGCCAATTCCCTCTAAAAGGCCAAAAATTAGCCATAATGACATAGGCACACCGCTTTTGGCAGGGCAGAAATGGGAGGAAAGGAAAGTTTTGGGAATAAAAAAAGGGGAATTTGGAAGGATTCTCACGTGTTAAAAATCGGCTCAGTAACACCTCGAAAATTCTGCCAAATAGCCCCTAGAACCTATCACAGAAGCATGAAAAGAAAGAACCACCAATCTCCACATACAGGGCAAATATATAACAATTATGACTAAGTGTACAAATAACACTAACTTTTCTTTCACCTTGGTTTCAAATCATTACGCCCTTCCGGATGGCTTTCCCTATTTTTGCAGCCTTATACCCTTTTAGTTATGGCAGATGCATCTAAAATCTCAACGACTAACGCTCCGAAACCGGTAGGACTATACCCGCACGCAAGAAAGGTGGGCACCCTACTTTTTTTATCAGGCGTGGGACCGCGCACCGCTGGCAGCGATACCAACGATAGCGGCGTTCCTGGATTGGAGCTTGACCACAATGGCAACTTTAAGGCCTTCGATTTCGAGGCCCAGGTGCACAGCGTGTTTCAAAATGTGAAGAGCATCCTTGAAGCTAGTGGTTCGAGCTGGGAACAATTGGTTGATGTGACTGTTTTTCTCGTCGACATGAAACGTGATTTTCACACTTTCAACCGCCTATATGCAGAATACTTTCAAGAGAATCAACCGTGTAGAACCACCGTTGAAATCAACAGTTTACCGACCCCTATTGCGATCGAACTAAAGTGTATCGCTACCGTAGAATAAGCAGATGAGCACATTTCCGGAATATTCCCATCTAGACCTTGCCGGAGTACATAAGGCGGTCTTGCAACGTTGGAAAGATCAACAGGTTTTCGAACAAACCTTGAAGGCCCGCAAGGATGCGGAGCCATGGATTTTCTTTGAAGGTCCTCCAAGCGCCAATGGTTTGCCGGGTATTCACCACGTGATGGGACGTTCGCTGAAGGACGTATTCTGTCGTTACAAAACACAAAAGGGATTCTTGGTCGACCGCAAGGCGGGCTGGGATACGCATGGGTTGCCGGTAGAATTGGGTGTCGAAAAAGAATTGGACATTACTAAAGAAGATATCGGCAAGAGCATCACTATTGAAGAATACAATGAAGCGTGTAAAAATGCCGTTATGCGCTACACGGGAATCTGGAAAGATTTGACGGACCAGATGGGCTATTGGGTGGACATGGACGACCCATATGTGACCTACGATCCTAAATACATGGAAAGCGTTTGGTGGCTGTTATCAGAACTGTACAACAAAGGACTGATTTACAAAGGCTACACCATTCAGCCGTATTCTCCTAAGGCGGGAACGGGCTTGAGTTCACACGAATTGAACCAGCCTGGCTGTTACCGCGATGTGAAAGACAATACAGTCGTGGCACAGTTCAAAATGATAAAAAGTGGGCAAAGCGAAGAACTCTTTGGCGACTTCGAGGTGCATTTCTTGGCATGGACGACGACGCCTTGGACCTTGCCTTCAAATACTGCGTTGACGGTCGGGCCAAAGATTGAATACAGCTTGGTTCAAACCTTTAACCAATACACACACGAGCCGGTAAACATCATTGCTGCAACCCCACTATTGGGCAAGCTGATGGGTAAAAAGTTTGTGGAAGGCGATACTGCCACCTATGAAGCCGGGGCGAAAAAGATCCCTTACCAAATCCTAAAGACTGTGGTCGGTACAGAATTGGTCGGGTTGTCGTACGAGCAACTTTTGCCCTATGCCCTTCCGGCGGAGCATTCTGATCAGGCTTTCCGCGTGATTCCCGGGGATTTCGTGACTACGGAGGACGGTACGGGTATTGTGCACACAGCGCCAACCTTTGGTGCGGACGATGCTCGCGTAGCAGCGGATGCAGGAGTACCTCCGCTTTTGGTGGAAGATGAAGCCGGAAACTTGGTGCCGCTTGTGGATTTGCAGGGACGGTTCCGTGCTGAACTTCATGATGAAGTATTCGGGCTTGGTAGAGAGTACATCAAGGCGGAATATTTGACAGAAGAGGAGCAGGCGACAGAATTGGCCCTCCAACAAAATAGATTGAAGCACATCATCCCTGAACTCAAGAATTATTTGAGTGTGGATGAACGTTTGGCGTTGAAACTCAAAATCGAGAACAAGGCCTTCAAGATCGAGAAATACGAGCACAGCTACCCACATTGTTGGCGTACTGATAAACCCGTCTTGTACTATCCGTTGGACAGCTGGTTCATTAAGAGTACAGCCAATAAAGACCGCATGATCGCTTTGAACAAAACGATCAACTGGAAGCCAGCATCGACTGGTACGGGACGTTTTGGGAATTGGTTAGAAAACCTCAACGACTGGAACTTGAGCCGTTCGCGTTTCTGGGGTATTCCTCTACCTATTTGGAGCACCGAGGAGGGAGATGAACGCCTTTGTATTGGTAGCGTGGCCCAACTCCACGAAGAGATCCAAAAATCCATCGCGGCAGGCCACATGAGAAGCAACCCGCTGGGATCCTTTGAGCCCGGAAATATGAGCAAAGAGAACTACGATAAAGTAGATCTGCATCGTCACATCATGGACGGTGTTGTGCTGGTAAGCCCTAGCGGCAAACCGATGCGCCGCGAAAGTGACCTGATCGATGTTTGGTTTGACAGTGGTTCTATGCCGTATGCACAGTGGCACTACCCCTTTGAAAACAAGGATAAAATTGAGAACAACGGCGCCTACCCAGCACATTTCATCGCGGAAGGGGTGGATCAAACGCGCGGTTGGTTCTTCACCCTTCACGCCATCGCTTCGATGGTCTTTGATAGTGTCGCGTATAAAACGGTGATTTCGAACGGACTCGTGCTGGATAAGAACGGACAAAAAATGTCCAAGCGCTTGGGCAATGCCGTTGATCCATTTACCACCATGGATCAATACGGAGCCGATGCCTTGCGGTGGTACATGTTGACCAATGCCTCACCTTGGGACAATCTCCGTTTCGACATGGACGGTTTGGAAGAGGTGCGTCGTAAGTTCTTCGGAACACTCCATAACACCTATGCCTTCTTCGCGTTGTACGCCAATGTCGACGGCTTCAAGTTTGAAGAAGCGGAAATCCCTGTTAGCGAACGCCCTGAAATGGACCAGTGGATTCTTTCAGAATTGCATTCGTTGGTGGCGGAAGTGGAATCGGGAATGGAGGCCTTCGAGCCTACTCGCGCGTTCCGTCCGGTGCAGGAGTTTACCACAGAGAAATTGTCAAACTGGTACGTACGCTTGGGTCGTCGTCGCTTCTGGAAAGGCGAATACGGTCAGGACAAGATCAGCGCTTACCAGACCTTGTGGACGTGTTTGGAAACTTTGAGCCGCCTGATGGCACCGTTGGCACCTTTTTATGCGGACCAATTATACCGAGACCTCTACGCTGGCATCAGCAAAGAAGGCTTGAGCAGTGTGCATTTGACTTCTTTCCCTGAGGCCGATGCGAGCCTAATCAAAGCGGATCTCGAGAAGAAAATCAATACGGCACGCAAGCTTACTTCATTGGTACTTTCTATCCGTAAAAAGGAAAACCTCAAGGTGCGTCAACCACTCTCTAGAGTGTTGGTTCCGGCGCTGAACGAGAGCGATGCAGCCCTTTTGGAGAGCATTCGCGAAATTTTACTTGCCGAGGTGAATGTGAAAGCGTTGGAGGTCATTGCCCCTGATGCTGGAGTATTCGTGAAGAAGGTGAAGCCAAACTTTAAGGCCTTAGGACCGAAGGTAGGGCGCCACATGAAAGCGGTGAAGGCCTTTGTCGAAGGTATGGACAGTACTGCGATCGATGCCTTTGAAGCGGCGGCTTCAGTGACTTTCGAGGACCAAGGTTTACCGGTGACCATATCTATCGAGGATTGTGACGTGGTGACGGAAGATATTCCCGGCATGTTGGTAGCCACCGGCGATGGTTTGACTGTTGCGCTGGACGCGGAATTGACAGATGCTTTGAGAAACGAAGGCCTGGCAAGAGAATTGGTCAACAGAGTTCAAAACCTCAGAAAGTCCTCAGGCTTAGAAGTCGTGGATCGTATTGATATCGAAATTGTAGCTTCAGATGATTTCCAATCAGCGCTCGCAGCATTTGTGGATTATGTGAATGCAGAGGTATTGGCAGATTCTATCTCTTATGTTGAAAGCTCGGAACATGCTATGGATGTCGAAGGGCATGAAATAAGTGTTTCAATTATCAAAAAATAAAATTATTTTCGGTGCCTTCCCTAACCGACTTTGGTTCTGATTAACACTAGAAATTATGGCAGGAACAGAAAAAACAAGATTCTCAGATAGTGAACTTCAAGAGTTCAAGGAGATTATCTTGAAAAAAATCGACAAAGCGGAGCGTGACCTTGATTTGTTGCGTGAGCAATTTGCCAACGATAAAAACAACGGAACGGACGACACGTCGCCACAATTTAAATCTTTTGAGGAAGGCTCGTCCGTGATGAGTAAGGAGAGCAATTCACAACTCGCCGCGCGTCAAGAGAAATTTATTCGAGACTTGAAGAACGCCCTGATTCGCATTGAAAATAAGACCTATGGGATTTGTCGTGTGACTGGAAAGCTGATTGAAGCGGAGCGACTAAAATTGGTCCCACATGCTACCATGAGCATGGAAGCCAAATTGAAGCAACGTTGAGAAAAGCCCTCTACATTGTCCTGGGTACCTTATTGATCGACCAGTTGGTAAAGCTGTGGGTCAAAACCTCTATGTATTTGGGTCAAAGTCACGAAGTCACTTCTTGGTTTTTTATTCATTTTACAGAAAACCCAGGCATGGCTTGGGGAATTACTTGGGGGGGTGTCACAGGTAAAATTGCTCTAACTCTTTTCCGTGTAGTCACCATAGTCGGCATTGTCTATTGGTTACGCCACAGCTTGAAAAAAGGTGTGGGTGCAGCAGGTGTATGGGGCATCAGTCTTATTCTGGCAGGTGCTATTGGCAATGTGATCGACGGCTTGTTCTACGGAATGATTTTTTCAGATAGCCTGGGCCGAGTGGCTACCATTTTGCCTGAAGCAGGAGGCTATGCACCGTTCTTACAAGGCAAGGTGGTCGATATGTTATACTTCCCGCTGTTTAGCGGCGAACTACCACAATGGATACCCATCTGGGGAGGAGAATATTTTACCTTCTTCCGTCCCATCTTCAACATCGCTGATATGGCTATTTCAACGGGGGTGGGATTGTTGTTCTTCTTCCAACGTAGCGTATTTAAATAATGCTCGGGGCCATCGCCCATAGCATAGGAGCCCATACACTGTGGTTATACCCTGACGGCACCGCGTATTGGGCCGAGGAAAACACCCTTTTTATTGCAGATGTACATCTAGGGAAAAGTGGGCATTTTCGCGCTTTTGGTATACCTACTCCAAAGGGGATTCACACCCACGCCATGCGTTTGTTGCGCAACGCTTTCACTCGACATGATGCGGCACAAATCATCTTTCTCGGCGACCTGTTTCACAACCTACAGAACACTGAAACTCGAGATCTGCTGGAGTTGATGCAAGAGTTTGCTGAGCATTCCTTCGTACTAATTAAGGGCAATCATGACGTGGATATTCCAGTACATTCAGCACTTGAAGTGACGAATAAACTCGCCGTTGGACCTTTCCTTTGCTTGCACGAGCCTCCAGGGTCTAATTTCGATCAAAACATACCTTTTGACCCCGATCTCATCCAATCCAATTATTCGGAAAACTTCTTATTGTGTGGCCATCTCCACCCAGGCGCTACCCTTAAAGGCAAGGGCCGTGGGCGCATTAAAATGAAGGCATTTTTCTTTAATGATTCCCTCGGGGTCTTACCTGCCTTTGGTCCCTTCACTGGGGCACACGCATTGCAAGTGGAGGGCAAATATTACGGCATCGCTGAAGGGCGCATTTTCCCTCTTTTTTAACCCTCTTTTAACGAGCGTTTTCACACAGTTTGTTTTCTTTTGGATGAAGAAAAAACTTACGTTATGGAAGGTGCTCCAGATATCATTGCATTAAATGAAAAAATTAAAAACGAAAGTGCTTTTGTTGACCTTATTAAAAGTGAATTAGGCAAAGTCATTGTGGGTCAAGAAAGCATGGTCGAAGGACTGCTCATCGGGCTCTTAGCAAATGGCCACATCCTCCTCGAAGGGGTGCCTGGACTTGCTAAAACACTAGCCATTAATAGCCTAAGTAGAACGCTTGGTGGAAGTTTTTCTAGGGTCCAATTCACTCCTGACCTCCTCCCCTCAGATGTGAGCGGGACGCAGATCTACAACATGAAAGACCATGCCTTCGAGACCAAGCAGGGTCCCATATTCAGCAACTTTGTGTTGGCCGACGAGATCAACCGTGCCCCTGCCAAAGTTCAGAGTGCCCTGCTTGAGGCTATGCAAGAGCGTCAAGTGACCATTGGCGAGGAAAGCTACCCGCTACCCAAACCCTTCCTGGTTATGGCCACCCAAAATCCGGTGGAACAAGAGGGAACCTATCCGCTTCCCGAAGCTCAGATGGACCGATTCCTCCTCAAAGTTCAACTCGGCTATCCTTTGAAAGAAGAAGAGCGTGAGATCATGCGCCGCCAGATGGGCGAGGGTTTTGCCGAGCTAAGCGCTGTGGTAAGCTTAGAGCAGATTCTGCATGCCCGCCAATTCATCGATAAGATTTATATGGACGAAAAAATCGAGACTTATATCCTCGATATCGTCTTTTCGACGCGAGCGCCTCAAGAATATAAAATGGACGACCTCGTGAATAAAATCAGCTTCGGAGCTTCTCCAAGAGGGTCGATAGCGCTCGCAAAAGCGGCACGCTGTCATGCCTTCTTAAGGCACCGCGGATTCGTGACACCCGAAGATGTTCGTGCGGTAGCGCCGGCAGTATTGCGCCATAGAATTGGCCTCACCTACGAGGCGGAAGCGGAAGAGATGACCACGGAAGATATCGTGAGTACTGTATTAAATACTTTAATGGTTCCTTAATTCTGTGGATGCACTAGAACTTCTTCAAAAAGTTCGGCGCATAGAGATTAAGACGCGTCGACTTAGCGATCAACTCTTCTCCGGCGAATACCAAAGTTCGTTCAAAGGCCGTGGAATGAGTTTCGCCGAAGTGCGCCCATACCAAAATGGCGATGATGTTCGAAGTATAGATTGGAATGTAACCGCGCGTAAACGCAGTCCTTACATCAAAGTTTTTGAGGAGGAACGAGAAATGGTACTTTTCCTTGTCATCGATATTTCAAAAAGTACGCGCTATGGAACTC
>JAKMGS010000167.1 GCA_022424815.1 Schleiferiaceae bacterium
AGTCTCTATGGAGACCATCACAGAAAATGCCCTAGTATGGGCGAAGCAAGGCGTCGTAGCATTGCTCATTCTTTGGATTGGTATGCGTGTCGTACGAATTATTCTCAAGGGGTTTAAGAAAGCAATGAGCCTTCGAGATGTGGATGCGAGTTTGACGACCTTCTTGGAGTCGCTCATGAAAATCACCTTGCAGGCATTCGTCATTATTGCTACCATCAATCAATTGGGAGTCGCGACTACAAGTATTGTTGCAGTGCTTGGTGCTGCAGGCTTGGCAGTAGGTATGGCACTTAGTGGTACGCTTCAAAACTTTGCAGGCGGCGCCATGATATTGATGTTTAAGCCCTTCAAAGTCGGCGATTTTATTGAGGCCCAGGGCCACTCAGGTACGGTGAAGTCCATTCAAATTTTCGTCACCACGCTGACCACACCGGACAACAAGCTCATTATTCTACCCAACGGGGCATTGAGCAACGGTTCTTTGGTGAATTATAGTGCTCAGGAATTTAGGCGATTGGAATGGACCTTCGGAATTGGTTACGATGCTGATTTAGATAAGGCAAAATCCATTCTTCACACCTTAATTGATGGCGATACAAGGATTATTAAAGACAAACCCATCCTTGTCGAGTTAAGTGCTATGGCAGACTCTTCTGTTAATATTATCACGCGTGCATGGGTGAATTCAGAAGATTATTGGGATGTACACTATGCGATGAATGATGCGGTATATAAATCGTTCAATGCGGAGGGCATCTCTATTCCATATCCACAAATGGATGTACATTTGCATAAATAATTAAGTTCAACTCAGCTTGCTTAGAGCCGCCCTTAGGGGTGGCTTTTTTGTTTAGAAAAAGTATCTTGCATCCATGGCCCGGATTCCACAAGAAATCATAGAACAGATCTTCACCACCGCTCGTATTGAGGAGGTGATAGGGGAATTCGTTCAGTTGAAAAAATCGGGCAGCAATCTCAAGGGTTTATCGCCTTTTAATAACGAAAAGACGCCGTCTTTTATGGTGAGCCCGGCGAAGCAGATCTTTAAATGCTTCTCTTCCGGCAAAGGTGGTAACGCAGTTACATTCTTGATGGAGCTTGAACAGATGAGTTATCCTGAGGCATTGCGTTGGCTTGCAAAGAAGTACAATATTGAGATTCCAGAGGCACGTCCGCAGACGGCTGAGGAAATCGAAGCGGGTAATATGCGCGAGGCAGTGTATCTGATTACCGATGTGGCTGCCAAGTTTTTTAAGGAGCAAATGCTTGAAACGGACGAAGGCAAAGCCATCGGCCTGAGCTACTTCAAAGAACGTGGATTCAATGACGAGACGATCAATAAATTTCACCTAGGCTACAGCCCTGAGGCTTCAACCGCCTTTGCAGATTATGCGATAGCCAATCAATACAGTGAAAAGGCATTGCAAGAGAGTGGCATCTCTATGAAGAATGAACGCGGCTGGTACGATAGATTTCGTGGCCGTGTAATGTTCCCAATACACAGTGTCAGCGGTCGAGTTTTAGGATTCGGCGGGCGTATTTTGAGCAACAGTGCCAAGGCAGCGAAATACCTGAACAGTCCAGAAAATCCAATCTACCACAAGAGTAAGGTCTTATATGGATTGTACCAAGCAAAGCAGGAAATTGTAAAACGAGACGAGGCGTTCTTGGTTGAAGGATATACAGATGTACTTAGCTTCTACCAGAATGGTGTTCGCAATGTGGTCAGTTCTTCGGGAACAGCACTGACTGAAGGGCAGATTGGAATGTTGAAGCGTTATACACCTAATATTACTTTACTTTTCGATGGAGATGCTGCAGGGTTACGTGCAAGTTTCCGTGGGCTGGATATGATGCTTGAGCAAGGAGTGAATGTCCGTGTAGTGAGCTTCCCTGAGGGTGAAGATCCCGACAGCTTTGCCAAGCAGCGCACCAACGAGGAGTTGGAAGCCTTTCTCAAGAGCAGTAAGAAGGATTTTATTAGTTTCAAAACCTCAGTTTTGAAGGAGGAGGTAGCCGGTGATCCGTTAAAGTTCGCTGAAATGGTTCGCGATGTGGTAAGCAGTATTTCGAAGGTGCCAGATCAGATAGGACGACAAGTATTCATCAAAGAGGCTGCTTCCATTCTTGAAATAGATCCAGCGGCACTTTATGAAGAGCTCGGTAGGTTGCAAGGGATTCAACAGCGACAGCAAAAGAAAAGACAAGCATCAGCGCCGCCGATGGAGGTGGTTCAACCTCGTGAGGCCGGAATGGTTAAGATTCACGGCTTCGAGCAAGAGGAGCGTATCATCCATCTTTTGGTAGCCAAGGGTACTGAAGCGATGCTAGATGCAGATCTGGATGAGGAGGAAGTAATACCGGTCTCTATCGCTACTTGGATTGTAGACGAAATTGAAGAAGATCAAATAGAATTTGCAACGCCAATCTTTTCCAAGATGTACAACATGCTCGCCGATGAGGTTGAAAAGGAGCATGTACCCAATACAGATTGGTGGGTGCGCAGGGAAGATCCTGAGATCATTAAAGTGGTCACGGAAGCGTTGACGGAGAAGTACACGTTGGCGAATTGGAAGTCGAAAGAGATTTACCTCCCGGACGAAAAGAACACCATTTTCCCATTGGTCAATGAAACAACGCTGCGGATGAAATATGTTCACGTGGAGCGCAAGTTGAACGAATTGAAGGAGTATCTAAGCATGGAAAATGCAGATTACAACTACTACATGGTACAATTCCAGAAATGGAACAATGCGCGTCAGCACATCAATGAGAAACTAAACCGCGTCGTTTAGTAATTCCTCAATAGTTTTTTGGGCGTAGGCAAGCCTACCTTCTAATGTTGGTTGGTCGAGATGTACGACGGTGTTCGGCAAACGATGGAGCACGTTGAGGTACTCCCTATGTAAAGATGTTCTGCGCTGTGCATCTATGCGCAATCGATCCTCGCCTGCAGGAACGTTCGGATAGCACAGGAAATAAATGACATCTTCAGGAACCTTCAACAGTTCTGGGTCAATTTCACCGTATTTATCAGCTTTCCAGATGTAAAGGGTAATGCCGTCGGTATCGAATATTCGGTCTTCGAAATTGTCGAAGTATCCGTACGATTTTTGGGTCTGCAGTTGGCCTTGTTCGATGCGATCGTAGTCGGCTCTAGGCATCGCGTCTACAGGAGTATTTGGTGCAATTTCCTCCAAGTATTCCCTCGCATACTCTTTGGTATGGACAAACGAGAACTGTTGAGCCAACGCTTTGGTAAGCGTGCTTTTGTAGGTACTCTCGGTTCCAGTTACTACTACTCTCACAACAACTCCAATTTATACATGTGTAGCATTTGTCCTTTCCAGCTGTCGAGGTCTTTTTCAGCAATATTGTAGTCCTGCGCGAAATCTTCAATAGGCACGCTATTGTAGC
>JAKMGS010000006.1 GCA_022424815.1 Schleiferiaceae bacterium
GATACCGGCTCACTGGCTATCGGCGCCATCATCGCCGTGCTGGCCCTTGCCGTACGTAAAGAGTTCCTCCTGCCCATCATCGCTGGGGTTTTCCTCGCCGAGAATGTTAGCGTCATCCTCCAGGTGAGCTACTTCAAATACACCAAAAAGAAATACGGTGAAGGCCGACGCATCTTCTTAATGAGCCCTCTCCACCACCATTACCAAAAGAAAGGCTACCCCGAAACCAAAATCGTCACACGATTCTGGATCGTAGGCATCATGCTCGCCGTCTTTGCCATCGCCACCCTCAAACTTCGATAAAATTTGAACCACACCTACGGACATATTGCCATTCTTGGAGCCGGCGAAAGCGGCATGGGCGCAGCGCAACTGGCCGCCCGTGTAGGCGTGCGCGCTTTCCTAAGCGAGTACGGCAGCCTGAGCGCTTCCGACAAGGCACTGCTGGAAAAGTGGGGCGTGGAATACGAGGAAGGCGGCCATACCCTGGAGCGCATCCTAGCCGCCGACGGCGTGATTAAGAGTCCCGGAATCAAGCACACTACTCCGGTTGTGCAGGCCGTAAAGGCCGCAGGACTTCCATTGATGGGAGAAGTGGACTGGGCAACGCTGTACACAAAGGCACCCATTGTTGCGGTGACCGGCAGCAATGGTAAAACCACCACAGCCAACCTCTGCCACCACATCATCAGTGGCGAGAAGGATTGCGTTTTGGCGGGGAATATCGGTTTGAGTTTGGGTCGCGCTTTGGCGGAACGCATGAAGGCTAATACCGAAGATCCTGAGGTGATCGTCATAGAGGTGAGCAGTTTCCAATTAGACGATGCACGCCACCTCTCTCCAATGGTAGGCATCCTCACCAACATTACCCCGGACCACCTGGACCGCTACAATTATAGCATAGATGAATACGCTGCAAGCAAGTTGCAGATGCTCGAATACACCAAAAAAGAGGGCTTCTTCCTCTTCTGCGATGACGACCCCATCACCATGGGACACCTCGCGCCGCACCTCGAAAAAGGAACACTCCCGAACATGATAGCCTTCGGCATTCAAGAACACGGAAGCGAATTCCGCAAAGCAAAAGGATTGAACAACACCATAGAAATAACTATAAACAACGAAGCAATGACAATTGAAGAATTGGCCCTACAGGGCAAGCACAACATGTACAACAGCATGGCTGCAGGACTAGGCAGCACTTTGATGAACATCCGTAAGGAAACCATCCGTACCAAACTGGCTTCTTTCGACGCTCTTGAGCACCGATTAGAGAATGTACTCAACATTAGTGGTGTGGAGTATATCAATGATAGTAAAGCCACTAATGTGAACGCTACTTACTATGCCTTAGAGTGTCAAATGAAGCCAGTTGTATGGATACTAGGCGGAGTCGATAAAGGCAATGATTACAATGAATTAATCCCGCTAGTAAAAAATAAGATAAAAGCAATTGTAGCCTTAGGAGTAGACAATAGTAAAATCCTTGATGCCTTTCAAGGAATAGTGGAAATTGTGGATACTGATTCCATGGAAAAAGCCGTTCGCAAAGCATCTCGTTTGGCAGAAAAAGGTGATGTCGTGTTGTTAAGCCCATGCTGCGCATCTTTTGATCTTTTTGAGAACTATGAAGACCGAGGGCGTCAGTTTAAAAACGCCATACGTAACCTATAATTTTAGCCCTTTGAGTGTAGTACAAAAATACTTGAAAGGAGACCGTTATCTCTGGGCATTAATCCTCTTGCTAATGGTCATCAGTTTCTTGCCTGTATACAGTGCGAGTAGTTCACTTGCCTATAAGTTTGGCGGTGGAAATACATTCAAGTATTTGACAAAACACCTTATTCATTTGGTGCTTGGCGGTGTTCTTATGTATGCTGTCCACCGCTTGAATTTCAGAATTATAGGAAAGTTGTCCTTGGCTATTTTACCTATCGCCATACTTATGCTCATCGTGACATTAGTCCAAGGAGATGAGATGGGCGGTGCAAATGCATCAAGATGGGTGCGAATACCGTTTCTAGGGTTTAGTTTCCAAACATCAGCCTTTGCTTCGTTGGCATTGCTAGTTTGGCTTGCTAGATGGTTTGCTAAACCTCGAGACATGGTCCCATTTAAAAGTTTGTACTGGCCACTGGGCGCTATCATATTAACGCTTGTTTTTATTCTGCCCGCTGATTTTTCAACCACAGCAATCATCTTTATGATGACTTTTATATTAATGTTTGTTGCAGGTGTTCCGCTAAAGCACCTTGGTAAAATCATCGGTATAGCGATAGCTGGTTTAGGTTTATTTATACTCATAATAATGGCCTTCCCTAACATCTCAAATAGACTTAGTACCTGGAAAGCGCGTATTGTCAACTTTACAAGCAGTGATGTTTCTGATGACGCTTCTTATCAGACAGACTTAGCAAAAATGGCCATTGCGGAAGGGTATATTTTCGGAAAAGGCCCAGGCAAAAGCGTTCAAAAAAACTTTTTACCACAGAGCAATAGTGATTTTGTATTTGCCATAATCACTGAAGAATATGGCTTATTTGGCTCGAGCTTAGTCATACTGTTGTATGCGGGTATATTCAGGAGAATGGTTAGAATCGCTCGGAAAGCTCATACCAAATTTGGTACGCTCTTAGTTTTAGCTGCCGGATCAGGAATGATTTTGCAAACTCTGGTAAACATGAGCGTAGCTTCAGACGCTATCCCAGTGACCGGACAAACCTTACCTTTTTTAAGTGCTGGTGGATCCTCCATCTGGATGACATGTATTGCTCTTGGCATCATCCTCAGTGTAAGTCATACTGATGTTGAAAAAATCATCGGAGACAACGCACAAGAGTTGGAAGAAAACGAACTAGAAACGCCCTTTTAATTATGAATAAAACTTTCATCATAAGTGGCGGTGGCACTGGAGGCCACATATTTCCAGCACTGAGTATTGCATGGGAATTACAACAGCGTTATCCTGATTCAAGAATTCAATTCATTGGTGCAAAGGGTAAAATGGAAATGGACCGCGTTCCTAAAGCTGGTTTTGATATTATCGGTGTCCCTATTGGCGGTATAAACAGGCAACAACCCTGGAAAAGTTGGAACGTACCGTTCAAACTAGTCTATGCACTATGGCGTTGTCGATCAATCCTCAGAAAACTTAAACCTAGTGTGGTCATAGGGACGGGAGGTTACGCTAGTGGTCCTGCGTTATTTATGGCACAAAGAATGGGTATTCCAACATTAGTACAAGAGCAAAATTCTTACGCCGGAATCACCAATATTCGGCTTGGAGCCAAGGCCAACCTAATCTGTACCGCATATAAAAATGTCGAACGGTTTTTTCCGTCCGATAAAGTGCGTCTCACTGGCAACCCGATAAGAAAAGAATTTAGAAGTCCATTACCGAACAATGTTGACAGCAAAAAGAAATTAGGATTTGACGCTAGGAAAAAGGTTTTGTTAGTCTTGGGAGGGAGTCTTGGTGCACGTGCTATTAACGCTCAAATGAATGCCAGTTTGGATATACTTCGAGGACAAGGATGGCAGATTTTATGGCAATGTGGCAAGCTATACGAAAAGGAGTATGTACCCAACTCGAGCGACGATTCAAAGATTCAGGCTTTCATAGATGATATGGCTACAGCTTATGCCGCCGCAGATGTTATTGTAAGTAGGGCTGGCGCAGGTACGCTCAGTGAACTTTGTCTAATAGGTAAAGCCGCGATTCTTATTCCCAGCCCTAATGTTTCTGAAGATCATCAAACACACAATGCACGCGCTTTAAGTGATAATGGTGCGGCAATCTTAATTCCTGAAAGGGAGTTGGCAAAAAGATTTGAAATAGAGCTAGCCGCACTTGCTAAGAATAAGGCTCGCAGAAACAGATTAGGCGAAAACATTAAAAAGCTAGGACGGCCATGTGCCACAGAGGATATCGTTGATCATATTACACGTTTAATGAAATGACAGCATTGAATTCACATATTGTTTTCATCGGTATTGGTGGCATAGGGATGAGCGCAATGGCACGACATTGTTTACGTCAGGGCAAGCCTGTATTTGGGTATGACAAAGTTCGCACCAAATTGACTGCTGAGCTGGAGGCCGAAGGCGCAATTATCACTTACGAAGAAGATCTAAATGACTACCCAGGATGGTCGGCGAATGAAACTACGGTAGTTTACACTCCTGCTATTCCAGCAACTAATGTTTGGATGATCTACTTTCAGGATTTTAACCCGATAAAACGTTCAGAAGCATTGGCTGTTGTCGCAAATGCAATGCGTTGTCTAGCAGTTGCTGGTACTCATGGTAAAACGAGTACTTCTGCTTTATTAACCCACATTTTGACAGAAGCTGGGCTTGATCCTACTGCATTCATTGGTGGTATCATGACGGAGACAGGTACAAATTATCGATTAGGCAATGGACCCTGGGCAGTAGTTGAGGCTGATGAATTTGACCGTTCTTTTCTTAAACTATACCCAGAAGCGGCAGCTATCACCACTGTAGATGCTGACCATTTAGACATTTACGGGGACGAATCAATGTTGATAGATGCCTTTGATTCGTTCAGGGCACAAGTAACTATGGCAGTCTTTACTCCCACCGTAATTAAGCAAACTATCTTAGTTGGTAATGAGGGTAGCCATGCTTGGGCAAGTGCTGTGACCCCAAGAAATGGGGCGTTTTATTTCAACTTACACTTGGCAGGCAGAGAAATTCAAACAGAGCTCCACATGCCAGGGCATCATAACGTATCAAATGCGGTTCTAGCAGCGTCCTTGGCACATTACGCCGGCGTAAATCTTCATACAATCGGCGATGCCATTAAAAGCTTTACCGGTATTAAAAGAAGATTCGAATACCACTTAAAATCACCCATAACATTAATCGAAGATTACGCTCATCACCCGACGGAAATCAACGCACTATTGAGCAGTGTAAAAGCACTATACCCAGAGGATAAAATTTGTCTTTGTTTTCAGCCTCATTTATACAGTCGAACCACGGATTTCATGGATGGTTTTGCCAAAACCCTAGGACTTGCTGACTATATCTTGCTTCTGCCTATTTACCCTGCACGAGAATTGCCTATCGAAGGGATTACCTCAGAGGTACTTGCAAGCAAAATTCCTAATGCCATCGTCGTACAAAAAGATTCTTTAGCTCGAGCCGTGAAAAACACTAATGCTACCGTTGTATTAGTTGTAGGCGCAGGAGATATCGGAGACCTAGTTCCTGAGATTAAAGCCGAATTCACATGAGAAAACTAAAAGTCTTGAGGTTTATTGGCATTGTCACAGGTATCGGGTGTATGATTTGGGTATTTATAGCAGCCCAACTAAGTAGTAACAATTGGACTGTTTCTAATAGTGATATATCCTTTGAATATTCTGAAAATCAATTAGTTATTGATGAAACTAAGGTTCAAGACTTGGTTGAAACCTTCCTAGTACAGCAATCTGATAGTGCTGTCTTAGGCATGGATTTACAATTGTTAGAAACCTCTCTGGAGTCCCTTCCATACGTGGCCGAAGCTCAAGTATATTGGAATTTGAACAACACACTAGTCGTGGAATTGCGCGCAATACAGGCGAGAGCCAAGATTTTAATGGAGCAATCCAAATTTCTCTTGACCCAAGAAGGAGCTGTATTACCGGCACCATCATTCGCCCAAATTGATTTACCAATTTGCACTGGAATACATGATAGCGATGAGGCTGCCACGACAAAAATTGCTCTTGATGTCATTGATGCTTCGAAATGCTATAACGAAAATGGTATCGCACAAATCCATTTCGACGACAAAAAGATCATCATTACACCACGAGGTATTTCGCACAATGTTTCGGTCAATAGAGATAAACGTCTAGGCACTGATTTAGACAAGTTGGCTGCCTATTACGCGGCGAGTACAGAGGAAGAGTTGGCTGAAATTCGCCATCTCGATTTACGATTTAAAAACCAAGTTATAACCACCGTACAATGACAAAACATGCCCCACTTGCTGTTGGACTGGATATCGGTACTACCAAAATTGTAGCCGTTGTAGGCCGTCTGAACGAGCATAGAAAAATAGAAGTTCTTGGCATAGGTAAGAGCAAAAGCTTAGGCGTGCAACGCGGTGTTGTTGCCAACATTACATTAACGATTGAGAGTATACAAGCTGCCGTTAAAATGGCGGAAGAGAACTCTGGGCTAAAGATCACCGAAGTGATGGTAGGTATTGCTGGACAGCATATCCGCTCTATGCGACACAGCGATTACATCATGCGTGAAGATGCAGAGGCTATTATCGACGTTACAGATTTAGAAAAGTTAGCCAAGAATGTCCACAATCTCGTCATGATGCCTGGAGAACAAATCCTTCATGCACTTCCACAAGAATACAGGGTTGATGGGGATAGTAATATTATCAATCCTCAGGGAATGTATGGCTCTCGTTTAGAAGCTAATTTCCATATTGTCGTTGGACAAATTGCTTCGATAAAAAACATCGTCCGTTGTGTCGAGCAAAGTGAGCTAACTGTTGGAGATATAACCTTGGAGCCACTGGCTTCCTCTGCTGCCGTGCTCGCGGAAGAAGAAAAAGATGCCGGCGTTGTTCTAGTGGATATTGGTGGCGGTACAACCGATATTGCGATTTTCAAAGACAATATCATTCGTCATACAGCGGTTATTCCATTTGGGGGCAAAGTAATTACAGAAGATATCAAAGAAGGCTGTGAGATCATTGAAAAGCAAGCGGAAACCTTGAAAATTAAATTCGGTTCTGCTTGGCCGGGAGAAAATAAAGAGAATGAAATCGTAAGTATCCCAGGACTCAGAGGTAGACCCCCAAAGGAAATAAGCCTAAAAACCCTGTCAAAAATTATCAATGCGCGTGTGCGTGAGATCATGGAAAGTGTCATTGCTGAAATCCGCAATTACCAACAAAATGACCCGCGAAAGCGATTGATAGCAGGTATTGTACTAACTGGTGGTGGATCCCAATTAAAACATATGGGACAGCTAGTGGAGTATCTAACCGGGATGTCAACTCGTATAGGGTATCCAAATGAGCACTTGGCCAGCGGATACGCTAAGGAATTGGCGAGTCCAGTGTATGCTACTTCTATAGGCCTTTTATCCATGGCTCTCGAAACCACGACCCATGCCATGGCATATGATCCCACCGAAACAGATATGCCCGCAATAGAGGCTGATATCGAGGTACCAGAAGTGCAAGAAGAGGAAGGGTCACCTACTCAAACGGGAAGTACTAAGGCACCTCCCCGTAAGGACCCATTCTGGAAAGGATTTATCACAAATATTAAAGATTGGTTAGAAAACGACGAAGACGTAGAATAATATGATGGACGACGGATTGCAATTCAACCTCCCCAAAAACCGCAGCTCAGTCATTAAAGTGATTGGAGTAGGCGGCGGTGGATCCAATGCGGTAAACCACATGAAAAATGTTGGTGTCAATGGCGTAGATTTTATGGTGTGTAACACCGACGCGCAAGCCCTTTATCACAGCCCGGTGGCCAATAAGGTCCAGCTTGGTGCTTCTCTGACGGAGGGCTTGGGTGCCGGTGCAGATCCAGAGATTGGGCGCCAAGCTGCACAAGAAAGCATTGGTGAAATTCAAAACATTCTCGAGACAGGGACCAAGATGTGTTTTATTACCGCTGGAATGGGCGGTGGAACCGGAACAGGTGCTGCACCTATTATCGCAAAAGCGGCTCGAGATATGGGTATTCTTACTGTAGGTATAGTTACATCACCCTTCGGATTTGAGGGTAAAATACGTAAAGCCCAGGCTGAGGAAGGTATTAAGGCCATGCGTGAAGCGGTAGATAGCTTGATTGTCATCAACAACGACAAACTACGCCAAGTATATGGCGACCTGGGTTTCCGTAACGCTTTCGCAAAAGCTGATGAAGTGCTCGCAGGTGCCGCCAAGGGAATTGCCGAGGTCATCACCAACCATTATACTCAGAATATCGACTTGCGCGATGCCAAAACGGTTTTAGAAAACAGCGGAAGTGCCTTGTTTGGAACCGGTGAAGGAACTGGAAGCAATCGTGCAGAGCTCGCTATAGGATCAGCCTTAGATTCTCCCCTACTCAATGATAATCAAATCAAAGGGGCACAAAACGTCTTGCTCCTACTTACTTCAGGAAGTGGAGAGTATGAAGTGACCATTGATGAAATGGGAGAAATTACAGATCACATACAACGTGAAGCTGGTGGTAACGCTAATGTTATCATGGGAATAGGAGCCGCTGAAGAAGAAGGGTCTAAAATCACATGTACAATTATCGCTACCGGCTTCCCAACCGGTACTCGTGTATTACCCACAGATACGGTAGAGGTGGTCAAGTACGACCTAGATACCCAGAATACAACAGTTGAATCCCAAGAGGTCATCGCAACGCAAGAAATTATCGAAGAAGCTCCAGCACCCGTGGCGGACACTAGCGAGCGCATTGTGATGAACCTCGGCGAGGCTGAGGAGGAGGAAGTGGGCATGCCTATACCTCTCATGGAGGAGGCCCCAGAGGTCGAGGACGAGGTCGAGAAGGACGAAGCACCAGAGATGGAGGCTACAATCGAACTTGAGGAAACTCCGGAGGTGGAGGCTGCCGAGGAAGAGGAAGATCCTATGATGGGATTCCCTCAGATGCCGGAAGAAGATCACGAAGAGCGTTTTGAAGGCACCATAGAATCGGACACTAGTCTTGATGAAGAGCCCACAGTACACGTACTGGAATGGGATCTTGAGGATGAGGATGAGGAGGCCCACGAGAGCATCGTTTCTGCAGATGACGCCAGTATTCTACCTGTGGTAGACGATGTAGAAAACGAAGATTTCGAAGAGCTACCTGTAGCTGAGGAAACAGAAGAAATTAAGGACACTTCCGAACCAACACTTGTGGGTGGTTGGGACCTGTTCTCGACAGCGCACGAACCGGAGGAAGAAGAAATAGAGCTCACCTTCGTGGATGATGAAGAGGATGGGGAAATAAGCATGGAGTTAGACACTCCAGCGGAGGAAGAAACACCATTCGAGGCTCCAGCACCTGCAGTGCTCGAAAACAAACACGGTATGGTGGAGGCACAAGCAGCGCCTGCCATGCCTGAAGCCATGGATGCTCCTATTGAGGAAGAAGAAACTACCTTCAGTCTTGACGATATTGAGGGCGATGGGTTTTCATTAGAAATCGAAGAAGTAGATACGCCGAGGTCGAAGGATAAAGAGGCGCCAGAAGAGAGGGACTACGACCCTTTTGAGATGAGCCTGAGCGACATGCCCGAACTCAAAGCCAAGGCTGATCTAGAAGTTGTGGAAAGTAGTTTCACCCTTCCGTCGACTGAGTTCGAGATGCAACCTGAGGCTTCTGTGGATGCCGTGGAAGTAAGCACCATGGTAGAGGATCCAGATTTGAAATTTCAAATCAAGGCCTCGGAAGCCTCAGAAGAACTAGGAGACGAGGCCGATGCAACTGTGGAACAAGCCATGGACCAGCCCATTTCTCAATTACCTAAGCGCGCCGCTCAAGAATTGCCAAATAAGATTCAGGAGCGCATGAACAGATTACAAAAGTTCGGCTACAGATTCAAAGAAAACCTCACTGAGGTAGAACGTACTCCCGCATACAAACGTCAAGGATTAGACGTTGACCTTGAACAAAAGAGCGGTGAGAAGCCTTCTAACCTTGGAGTAGATTCCGAAGGAAACATCAGAACGAATAATTCATTCTTACACGACAACGTAGATTGATATGGCTTTAGAAGCAATCATTATGGCGGACCTTAAGGAGGCCATGAAAGCAAAAGACAAAATTACTCTTGAGGCCTTGCGTGCCATCAAGACGGCTATTCTTAATGAAAAGACCGCAGCAGGTGCGAAGGAAATGACCGAAGCCGATGAGCTCAAGCTATTGACTAAGCTTCGCAAGCAGCGCGTGGAAAGCGCTACCATCTTCCGCGAGCAAAACAGGTTGGATTTGGCAGAACCAGAAGAAGCACAAATCGAAGTCATAGAGCGCTACCTTCCGGCCATGATGAGCGAAGATGAAATCCGCGCTAAGGTGGCGGAAATCATCGCAGCTACAGGTGCAAGTTCGATGGCTGATATGGGCAAAGTCATGGGCCAAGCTACCGGCGCAATGGCCGGTCATGCCGACGGTAAAGTCATCAGCGGAATCGTCAGAGAACTGCTGAGTTAAGTTGATATAATCTTAATCTTAAAAAGCCCGGATTTCTCCGGGCTTTTTTTGTTACTTTAACTTCCTGTCAGAAAAAATGAAGAACCGACTTATACTCTTGATATTCTGCCTTTTAGGTCAGACTCTCGCGGCACAAGACCGCACGGTTCGTCTCATGTCTTATAATATTTTGAACTACCGCAATACGACTTCGTACTGTACAGGGTCCAATAATAACTCCTCCAACAAGGAAGCTGCGCTTGAAACCATCGTCCAAGCCATTGAGCCGGATTTGGTGGTGCTCAATGAAATAGGGAGCAACCCGAACAACCTCACCTACCTACTTAACAACAGCTTCAATACGGGCAGCACGACGCATTGGTCCATGGCCCAGCACACCCACAATGGATTCTCCTCTTTGGTCAATGGCATTGCCTATCGCAACGATGTGTTTGGCATCACCAACCACTGGACCATTACCAAGGATGTGAACAATAGCAACCTGGTGAGATTGATTGATGTGGTGAGGTTCTATTACAAAGACGCACTCCTTCAAGGAAATTCTGATACCGCCACCTTTGTCGTAATTGCCGCGCACTTTAAGGCCGGGAGTAGTTCTTCGGACGAGGCCAAGCGTGAGCGCGAGGCCGAAGCCATTATCGATTGGGTGGACAGCCATTCGTATGAGAACATTTTTTTGATGGGGGATTTGAATACCTACAACAGCAATGAAGATGGGTTCCAGAATCTAGTTGCGGGAAACACCTTCCGTTTTGAAGATCCTGTGACCTCTATTGGGAATTGGCACAACAACAGTTCTTATGCCTCCTTGCATACGCAGAGCACGCGAACCTCGGGCAATTGTCATTCGGGCGGCGGACTAGACGATCGTTTTGATATGATTCTTTGCTCGGAATCCATTACAGAAGGCGATGCGCAGATGACCTATTCGCCGAATACCTATATCGTGGTGGGAAATGACGGCAATCATTTTAATAATGCGGTGAATTCTGGGACCAATTATAGTGTGGGCAGCAGCACCCTCAGTGCGCTCTACACCCTGAGCGACCACCTGCCTGTTATTGCAGATTTCGATCTCGAAGGACAGCATTTGGGTGTGGCGAGTACAGAAGAGAATTGGACCCTACCTAACCCTATGCCTCCGGGCTACACCCTCGATAATCCTGAGGGCCACGAATTGCAACTGTATACTCTTGGCGGCCAATTGCTTTGGAAGTCGAAGCACTTGCAGGCCACCCTACCCTATGTAGCGCCAGGTGTTTATCTGCTTTGGAAAACTACGCCACAGGGGCCACAAACTGCACGAATTAGCATCCGATGAGATTGAGATTCTTCCATACCTACCTCTTGCTTTTGGCCACCCTATTCACGGTGCAGGGTCAGAACTTTGAAGAATTTCAAACTTCTCAAGCCAACATACGCTTAGCAGCCACCAACGCCGGAACCTTTGGAAACGCCTTCCGCGGCTATAAGGACGGTACGGGAACCCCATCCTTAGAGTATCCTGCCGGTTCGGGAATTGAGCACTTGTTTGAAGGAGGGATTTGGATCGGCGGAACCTCAAATGGGGTCATTCGCGTGAGTACCTCAGCCTTTGATGCGCCTCAGGGATATGCTCCGGGTCGCGGCGGTTTTGAATTCAATCCTATCCCCGGTCCAGGCGTGAAGGAGATGAGCAGCCTGAAGACGTCGCCAAACTTTAATTCAGACGCCATCAGCCACCAAGATTTCTTGTCCTACTTCTCGGACAGCACCTTGCTCGTGCCGGGTACCTCTATTCCGATCAACAACCACATCAACCCCATGGATTTGGTGGTGGAGATGCGCGTCATGAATTGGAATTACAGCTTTTCAGATTTCATGGCCCTGGTCAACCTGACCATCACCAACGAGGGGACGCAGACCTTTGACGACCTCTACATCGGGCTTTGGAACAACACCGTGGTGCGCAACATTAACATTACCCCGGCGGGCGCGGGCGGCGCGACCTTCTATTCGCAAGGGGGCAATGGATTTGTGGACAGCATGAACCTCGCCTATTGCTACGATGCCACAGGTGATGAAGGATTTACCGATAGTTATGTTGGCCAAGTGTACCTCGGCGCCGAAGACAAGCAAGGGTTCAGACACCCCAAAACAGATTCCACCTTTGATGTGAACTACAACGCGTGGATCTTCAACAACAGTGGACAAAGCACCTTCTTCTTCCCTACGACCGACCAGCAACGCTACCTAAAAATGGCAGACGGGTTTAACCACAGCCCTTGCTGGACTAATCCAACGGGGCCGGGATGTCAGAACACACTTGGGGTTGACCTCCAAGATGAACTCAATAAAAGCGGGAACCGGTCAGACCTCGTATCGGCAGGACCTTTTGATTCCTTTGCACCAGGGGATGAGATCACCATCGCCTTTGCCTATGTGGTCGCGAAGAAAATGGAGGACGGCAACCCTAATGCCGATAACAATGATGTGCAGCGCAGTGGATTGTTGGCAGCGGCGAATTGGGCCCAAACCACCTACAATGGAGAAGATGGCAACTTTAATGGCATCCTCGACGAAGGAGAAGACAAAGATGGGGACGGGAAAATCACCCGATTCATTTTGCCTACGCCGCCAAGCATCCCCTATGCTCGCGTAGAGGCCGGCGACCAAGAAGCCACTATTTATTGGGCCTCAAATTCCGTAAATAGCGTTGACCCCATCTCGAAAAAACGAGACTTCGAGGGCTTCAACCTATATGCTACCTCCACTGGGTTTGATGTGTTCGGCACACCAGATTTGGCCAGTGACCTCAACCTTATCGCTTCCTTCGACAGTACCGGAAACTTCTATGGATTCAACAATGGATTTGAGGCCATCAAACTAAGCACTCCAAAAACGTTCGAAGATGATAGCATCTCCTACGACTTTGCCTACACCCTAAGCCCACTGCCCAATGGTTGGCAAACAGGTATGGCGGTGACCGCCTTCGATAAAGGTGACCCAAATACCGGATTGGAATCGTTGGAAAGCTCGGCCCTTGCCAGCGTCATCCGTGCCTTCCCTGGAAAAGAGGGCAATAGCGAGGAGCGTCCGTACGCTTACCCTAACCCCTATTACCTCAGTGCAGGTTGGGAAGGGCAAAGTAACTTCCAAGAAGAGAGCCGCAAGATCATCTTTGCGAACCTCCCTTCACACTGCCGCATCACCATTACCACTGCCGCGGGAGACCTCATCGACACCTTTGAGCACACTCCAGACTACGATGGATCAGATATCCGCTGGTTCCGCTCTTTTGGTGCAGAAGATGCAAGCCAAAACTCCTTCTCTGGCGGAGAACACGCTTGGGACCTGCTCTCAAAAGAAAGCCAAATCATCGCACGAGGCACCTACCTCTTGCATGTTGAAGATTTAACTACTGGAAAACGATATACAGAACCTTTTATAATAGTGAAATGATGAAAACACGATTACTCTTTTTGGCGATGACCGTATTCGGACTAGGCGCAACTGCACAGACCGTTCCATACGTAAGCATCACCAACATCAACAACGTGAGCGCCACAGATTTGGCTGCTTGTAATGATACTAGTGCCTACCTCGGCCAAACCATTCGCACCCGCGGGGTCGTGGTGACTCCAGGATGGGCGACTGAAGTAGCTTCTGGCTCAGTTACCGGCGGCCTGCGCCCCTTCATCTTCATCCAAGACACTGCCGTAGGCGGTCAGAGCTCTCCTTGGGCTGGGATTGAAGTCATGGGGGTATATACCGCTTCTGATGGTTCTCTTCAAGTACCTTCTACCTTTACCCAAGTATTGGCTGGTGATATCGTAGAGATCAAAGGTGTAGTCGGTGAATACAACGGTTCGAACCAGCTCAGCTTGGTCGATGCGAACAGCTTCAGCATCATCGGCACTACCTCTGACCCAGTAACGAGTGATACCGTTGCTCTTGGCGACCTCAACGATGCTCTCCAAGTCAACCAACTCACCACCGGTGAGCAATATGAAGGCGCCTACGTTACCCTCGAAAACGTAACCGTAACTGCCGTAATACCTTTTTCTGGAAACCGTGTGAGCTTCAATGTGGCTGATGCCAGTGGAAATACCATCAACGTCAGTGACCGATTCTTGGCTCAAAAGCTTTCTTCTTATAGCACAGTAAACCCACAATCTCCTCAAACCCAAGGTTCATTCGTACCTCCAGTACCGGGAACCTTCTTCAACAGCCTCAGCGGTGTGGTTCGCCACGACGCCAACGGGTGTACCGGAGATAATGGCCGCGGATACGAAATCAACCCGTTCGACAGTACGCACTACGACATCGGCTATGCGCCGCCGTACATCGCTAACTTCGAGCGCGATCCAGCCGTTCCTACCTCTAACCAAGATGTAGAACTCGTCATGAACATCACCGACTACGACGGTACCGTGGATTCAGTAGCCATCGCATGGAGCGCGGACGATACCGTAAGCATCTTAAACATGCCGGTCTATGCCTTACCGTTAAGCCCGGGAACCACCGACGAATACGTCTATGAAATCCCAGCGCAGGCAGATGGAAAAACCGTGCGTTACTATATCTATGCTGCCGACAACGACGGCAACGAAAGCTGGTGGCCTGTAAAACCAACAGCACAGACAACACCAAACGTAGAGTTCTACACCGTCCGCGATAACGGAATGATGGTTTACGACATCCAGTTCACCCTCAACCCGAACGGCAGCAGCCCATTAGCAGGACAGGAAGTGACTGTGAAAGGGATCGTGACCTCGTCAACAAAAATTGGCGACCTAGGCTACCTCTATATCCAAGATGAAACCGGTTCTGAATGGAGCGGTATCTGGTGTGTGGGCATCGGCCTGAACACCTACTACCGCAACGAAGAAGTCGAAATTACCGGTGTTGTGGAAGAGTATTATGGGATGACCAGATTGAACGTGACCTCTTCAAACAAAACAGGAAACTTGGGCACCGTAACCCCTACTATTTTGGATCCTTCTGATTCAGCGAGCTACGCAAACTTCGGATGGGAACCTTACGAAGGAGTATATATTCGTTACGAGCAACCCAACGGAAAATTGGCCATTAGCCAAACGAATTTGGGCTTCGGAGACTGGGCTGTAAGCGACAATAATGGCGCGCCTGTGAGCCACAGCGCCCGTGTGTTGGCCGGTCGTCAAAGCACTACTGCCTACAGCTCGTTAGACGCACAGCTCGTTACCGATACTATTTATGCGAGCATCGATGGGGAGATGAATGTGAATCCAATTGCCGTAAGCGACACCATGACTTTCGATGCCATCGAAGGAATCTTGTTCTATGGATTCTCAAACTACCGATTAATCCCTCGCAACAACAACGATTTCATCGGTGCCAACCTCACCCTAGACAGCGTGTATGTCCCAACATCACCATTGAGCATCGTAGAACTCGACCAGCGTCCATTGACCTATTATCCGAACCCAGTGAGCGATGTTCTCACGATCACTTCGGCACAACAAGGCACTTTGGAAATGTACAATGCCGCAGGCCGCCGCATCTTCACCACCACCTTCCACAACGAAGCCGTCGTGAACACCAGCGCCTTACCTAATGGATTGTACATCTTACGCCTGCGCACTGAGCAAGGATTGCAAACCGCTCGCATTATCGTACAACACTAATGCGTCACGCGGTCCTCGCCATAGTAATTGTATTTCTCGCGGGCTGTCGGAACAACGACCAGCCCATAGAGAACTTTCCACCTGAAACTCAACTTCAGGTGGATACCATCATTCGTTCCGGCGATCTTCGCCTCGGAACGAATGTGCAATTGCATTGGTATGGCACGGACCGCGACGGGTTCATCGCCGGCTACAACGTCGCCGTAAACGGTACGAGTGCTTTCACCACCGCCACCGACTCCCTCTTCAGCTTTAGCATTGATGCCGGCGTCGATACCGCGGATATTTTGGTAGAGATTGCAGCCGTGGATAATAAAGGTGCTGTGGATGAAAGTCCTGCCAGCTTGGTGGTACCCATCAAGAATGCGGCACCTGAGGTGAGCTTGGACCCCGACGGTTTCCTACCAGATTCTGCCTTCATCGTGGCCACCTTGGATTGGCGCGCCAGCGATGCAGACGGGGACGAGACCATCGAACTAGTGGAGGTCAAACTCAACAATGGAAATTGGTTCTCCATAGGCACCCAACCCAGCCTCTTGTCCTTCGCCTTGAACGGTAATGGTACGGTAGATTTCTACAAGAATGCCCAATGGACGGATAGTCTTAGCGGCGCCTCCTTGACCGGAGAGAATTTCTTGTACCTCCGCGCCAAAGACCGCGCCGGCATCTATTCCGCTGTAGATACCTCCGCAGGATTCTTGTGGGCCCCGGCCGTTGAGAATACCCTGATCATCAACGGGCAAGCGGAATACCTCGGCACCTACTACAAAGCCTGGATGGACAGCGCTAATGTGAGCTATGATTACATCCAAATGGATGCGGTTACCGGCGCAGGCATTCCCGCCTACTGGGACCCGACGTACGAGATCATTATGTCTCGCTACAACGCCATCGCCTTGTTCACGGATGCGACGGTCTTCCCGACCAAATCCGGCTCAGACTACCTCCTAAACATCCTTGCCTTGAGCACGCAGAAATTCTTGCAGAAAGGCGGGAAGCTCTTCACGGCCTCGCAACTTTCTGCGCCTATGGCGAGCGGTGCCTTCTTGGACATCTTCCCCATCGAAAGTTTGGTGTTGAGTAGCGGGCAGGCACGTCTGACGAACGACAGCAGCTTGGTTGCCCTGGATGCGAGCTTCCCTGATATGCGTCCGCAAAACATTGTCTTAGGTGTGGTTCCAGTAGTACCGTCTGCAGATGCAACAGCCTTGTACGACGGGCAGTTGACCAAGATTTCCGGATGGAACGGCGCGACGACTTTAGGCGCTACCAGAACCCAAAACGGATCGATCAACCAAGTCTTTATCGCATTGCCACTCCACCTATTCACGCGTCCTAATGAAGGAGGCCAGGAACTCTTAGATCATGTTTTCAATGCGGTATTCTAAGCTCCTCATATGTGCACTCCTGTTGTGGAGTTCGGCAGTGTTCGCCCAAACCACGGGCCGAATTGTCGGAACCGTATTGGACAAGGCCACCGGCGAACCACTGCCGAGCGCAGCAGTAACGATCGTGGGAACCTTCTACCAAACCCTCACAGATTTCGACGGGAAGTTTGTTTTAAAAGATATCAAGCCGGGTACCTACAGCGTCAAATTCCAGTTCATCGGCTACCAGCCCATGCAGTTCAACGACATCAAGATAGGTGTGGGCAAGACGGTAAAATTGGACGCTAAACTCAGCGAACAAAGTGAGATGCTTCAGGCCGTAACGGTCGTGGGGCGTAAAAACCAGGTCGACCTTGAAAAAGCCTCCTCAGCCATCACCTTGAGCGACAATGAGATTGGCGCGCTCGTGGCCAAAGGCGTGGAGGATGTGCTGGCACAACAAGCCGGGGTACAAAAAACCACAGACGGGCTACAGATTCGTGGGGCCCGCGTCTACGAAACTGAATACCTGATCGACGGTATTTCCGCACAGGATCCATTGGCAGGAACCGGCGGCGGGGTAAGCGTGAGTGCGAGCTCTGTAGGGTCCTTAAATTTGATGACCGGGGGTGCTTCGGCGGAATACGGCGGCGGCTCGGCGGGGATTATCAATACCCAAATCAAAGAAGGTGGAGAGAAATTAAGCTGGGGTCTGAATTATCAAACGGACCAATTATTCGATGCGACCTCCTTCAACTCAGATGAGATCGAGGCCACACTCAGCACGCCCGTGCCTTTTACCGGAAAGAAGCTGCGACTCTTCACCACAGCCCGTGGACAATGGACAGACGACTACTTCGGTTCCACCGCGGAACAACTCAAATCAAGCTTGTTCCCCGAGAACCCGGAGTCCTGGGCACCGCGTCAGAGCAACGATTACTCCCATACGGTGAAGTTGAGTTACGCCACTAAAGGGTTTGGGAAATTGACCTTGACCAATAGCCACAGCTTGAAAGTCAATCAGAACTCGCGTACCCTTCAAATCGTCGGATTCGATGCCCTCTTGGCACCAGGATTCCAGTATGAGCGCAGCAATAACTTGGACAATGCAACTACCTATACCCACCACAGCAACCTGACCGTGTTGGGCTACAACAAACGCCTCTCGCCAAAAACCGGATTAACGGTATCAGCGGGACGCCTCTTCACCAACCTACGCGCCGATGCCAACGGCCGACCGTTCCGCGCCGAGACCGTGGACCAAATCTATGATGAGGACTATATTTTCACGGGAGACCTGACGGTTTTCAACCCGAACGACCCCTACGGCAATTACTACTTGATTCCAGGCAACGGGTTGGTCAACAACGGTGGGATCACGCCTATTTGGCACGACCACTACGCGGCAGAGCATACCCTAAAAGGGAAATTGAGCTACCAGCCAAACGCCATCCATACCATCAGCGGTGGTATCGAGCACGCCTTGACAGAATACCAATGGGTAGATGTCTACCGCCCTTGGGTCGGTGCTCCTATTGTCATTAACGATACGACAACAACACCGTCGGTAAGCATTGGCTCTAGCAATGATATTTGGAAGGTGAGTCCTCAAAAAGGCGGACTCTTTGCGCAGGACCGCATCGAATACAAAGGGATGAAGGCCACTTTGGGAATACGTTTCAACTACTGGGCACCGGGCGCTTTCGCCGATAATGCGGTGGCTGATGAGAGCTCCCCTGTACTGGATGCCGTGCGCGAGCAATACCTCCAAAACTCCTTTGGTGCGGGCGGTTTGCGTTGGAAAGTTCGTTTGTTGCCCCGATTAAACGTGAGCTTTCCCGTCACCGAAAACAATGTGTTGTACTTCAACTACGGGCACAGCATGCGCATGCCGCATCCGCGATTCATGTACGCCGGTCTGGACCCTCAATACCAAGACCGCAGCTTCCTTTCGTCATTAGGGAACCCGAACCTCAATCCGGAGGTTAACATTTCCTACGAAGTGGGGTACAAAACCTTGCTCGGATCGCGATTGGGGTGGACCATCAATGCCTTCAACAACAACCGCTTCGATTATATCGTTTCACGTCGTGTGATTACCACTGACGCTACGGGCCGTCCGGTCACCAAAACGATGTATATCAATCAGGATTACGCTAAAATAATTGGTATAGAAACCCAATTAAACGCGCGCCTCACCGACCATTTCAACTCCTTCTTCAACGGCTCCTACCAGCAGGCACGGGGTAAATCAAATAGCGCCCGCGAAAGCGCCCTTCAGATTGCCCAAACCGGAGAGGTTCCGCTTACCCAAGAACAATTCTTGGCCTGGGACCGCCCGTGGAAATTCAACGCAGGGATCAGCTACCAGAGCGATTCGAGCAGATTCCGCGCTTCTTTGAACGCCCAGTATACCTCGGGATACCGCTATACCCCACAAATTTTGGAAGGCTACAACGACCTTGGCCGCCCACAATACCGCGTCGACAACAGCAACTATTTGCGCGAGCGTGGTACCTATTGGTTCGGGCTCAACGGTAAAGCTTCCTATGCACTAATAAAATTTGGTACAGGAGGTATTCTCCTCAACCTCGAGGTGATGAACATTACCAATAGACGAAATGCACAAATCGTCAATCCTATTACCGGTCGTGCATACGAATATGGCGATGATGTACCACTGACTTGGCGCGATCCTCGTCCAGAATTCAATGGACCGCAGGAATACGGAACAGACCCAAGAAACCCGGCACGATACTCGGCGCCGACGCAAATTTTAGCAGGAATTCAAATCAAATGGTAAGCCGCAAGTACATAGTATCTATCGTTCTCTTGCTTGCCTCAAGCATGGTAATGCGTGCCCAATTATTGCCTACCTACGGCGAGGAACGCGCGGGACTCAGCGCCTTCACCTTCCTCAAGCTCCCCATCGACCCAGCGAGCGTTGGAGTGGGTGGCGCCAGCCTTGCCATGACCGAGCACAGTTTCGGTGCCCTGGTAAACCCCGCCCTGGTGAGCGGAGGCAATCAGCAAGGATTCTTTACCTCCAACCGCGCCCTAGGTGGCGGCATCTCACATGATTTTATAGCGTTGACCAAGGCACGAGCCAACGGCCAGCACATTGCCTTAACCTTGAATTCCCTAAGCACAGGTTCTATTTTGGAAAGAACGGTATGGCAACCGGAAGGCACCGGAGCCACAACCTCTGCCACCTTGACCTCCGTAGGATTGGGAATCAGCCAAGCCTTCTCTGAATATTTCCATGCGGGAATGCAGTTGAAATACGGATTGGAACAACTAGGGGTATACCGCGCGCACAATGTGTATTTGGACCTTGGGTTCTTGTACAAATTGGACATCGCAGACCTACAATTCGCCGCTGCCCTCACCAACTTCGGCCCCAACACTCCTATCTCCAATCTTCCGGTAGGCGATGAAAGTGCCTTAGCTGCAACACCGCAAATGTTTAGCATGGGATTGCAATGGACCGCTTGGGAATCCGGCGATCAAAAGCTCACACCAAGCTTCCAACTCAACCACCCGACAGATAATGCCGAATTCTATGCTGCAGGACTTAAATACCAATGGCGCAGCTATTATTGGACCAGCGTCGGTTACCAGGTTGGCAGTCAAAAATCATTGCCTTGGATGGGTTTTGGGATGAAGGGTCAAATAGGCGGATGGCCTATGGAATGGGGCGTTGGCGCCATGCCCACCCCATACGGCACCTATCAAGGCACATTGGGACTAAAACTAAAACCGCTATCATGGTAAGAAGAGTACATATCCTATTACCGCTAGTGGGCTTTTTGCTGATGAGTTGTGAGAACTACTTTGGCGAGCGCACAAATTTGGACTTCATCGAGATTCCTACCTACGATGTACGTGAGATCAGCTATGTACCCATCGCACCGAACATCAATGATGCCCAAGCACCGGTAGATGTGTATGTCGGTTATGACGAATTCATCTACGTCGTCGACAGTGCCAACGATCAGATTTTCAGGTACGACCTTGCACTGAATTTACAGGGCAGCATCACCATCCCTGGAGTGCGTAAAGTGGTGCAGAACCGATCGTTCCATCTGCTCGCTATCGGCACCTATGATACCACCATCGCAGGTGTAGACTATAGCCTCACCGCACTGTACGATGTGGATTTAGTCGACGATCAAAATACCTTGAGCTTCGACAATGTTGTTGCGGAATCCGTACTAGTGCACCCCTTCTATTTCAAGAACAGTTTCTCCTCTTCCGATGCGAAAGTGAAGTTTACAGATGTTGCAATAATTGGGTCCAATTTACCTGCAGAAAACAATAGCTACTACCTCAGCCGAACGGGTGTGAGCAACAACAACGCCGGTTTTGGACCAGATTATGCTGTACTGAAATTCACCAAGGACCACCAATGGATCTCCAGCATCCCAGTCACTGCCACTGGAGCCACCTATTCGAATTACTTCAAAAACCCCTTGGCCCTTCAAGGGTTTACACAAGCCCCTCAGCTCACCGCGAACAACAGTCCTGATTTTTGGGTCCTCAACCAAAACGAAGACCAAGAAATTCAAGTGCAGCACATTCAGTTCACCGAAGGACCTTTTGGCGCCCTTTACCAACCCATCTTCTATTCCACATCAGATCCAAACAGTACCGGCTACCTACAAACGCCCAAGCGATTTGAAGATCCGGTCGACCTCTGTCTCGCGGGAGATGGATCTAGATTTTTGTTCGTGGCGGATGCCGGTGTAGATAGTGTGTACCAATTCACTAGCTCGGGTTTAGAAGGTGTGCCGCCTCCACCGGCCTCCACTGCTGAAACCAATGCCATTGCGACCTTAGGCGGTTTTGGCAACGTGAGTGCGATCAGTTACTACGACAACATACTTTATGTCGCTGATTCACAAACTGGTGTAGTCAAGAGATTTAAACTAACTCTCGATTTTGATTAAGAATTATTAACCCAATCTTTATAAATATCTCGTCATTTTTTAGCATTTTTATAGCTATAAATGAACACAAACACTTACACATGAAAAGACTGATTGCATTTTTATTTTTGTGCTTGCCTTTTATGAGCTTTGCACAAAAGGATGTGACGTTCATCGTTGATATGAGAGATTACTCGGGCTCATACAACGGCGTATACGTCAACGGTACTTGGAATAACTGGTGTGGTACGTGTAATCCAATGAGCGATCCCGAAGGAGACTCAGTATGGACGGTCACGTTGCCACTTTCGGCTGATTCCGTAGAGTACAAATTCACTTTGGATGGTTGGACAGGTCAAGAAAGCTTGACATCTGGATCTACCTGTACAAAAACTTCAGGTATTTACACCAACAGATTCGCCGTATTGAACGGTGATACCATTTTACCTGGTGTAGCCTGGGAATCTTGTGGTCCAAAATCTGGCCAAGTATACATGACTTTCCAAGTCAACATGGAATACACTGCAGTAGATTCCACAGGAGTATATCTAGCCGGAGGAACCGGCTTCGGAAACCCTGGAGCAAACCAAATGTATCCTATTGGCGATAGTGTATACTCGAAAACCTTACCCGCTGCTAGCGGATTCTACAGCATGTTTACATTCCTATCCGCCAACGATCCATCATGGGGTGCGAAGGAAAACATCGTAGGCCTATCTTGTGCTGCAGGTCAGTGGAGCGATAGAGATATGGTGGGCTATAGCTCAACTAGCGGTCTTACCGGTGACTACCACTACAGAACCTGTTTTGGACAATGTTCAACGGACGGATCTTGTACGGCTCCTGCAACAGCGAATGACGTGACATTCAGAGTAGATATGAGCAATGTTACCACGAGCTTCACTAATGTTTACGTCAGTGGTACCCTTAATAGCTGGAGTGGAAACTCAAATCAATTGACAGATGTAGATGGAGATGGCGTGTACGAAGGGGATATTTCTTTGATGCCGGGTAGTTACGAGTTTAAGTTCACTTACGACAACTGGACGGGTCAGGAATCTTTAGATGCAACCTTAGACAGCGCTTGTACACTAACCACTGGAACCTTCACTAACCGTTACATCACCATTGGTAACGCAGATACAACATTGCCTGTATTCTGTTGGGAAGAATGTACATCTTGTGGAGGAGGCTCGAGCTATACCGCTTCAGCATGTGGAGATCTATTTATTAGTGAATACGGCGAAGGATCCTCAAATCACAAATACCTAGAAATTTATAATCCGACCGCAAATGCTATTTCATTATCTGGTTATACCATTTATCTAAGTGGAAATGGCGGCTCGTACACTAATACATTCACTTCTAATGCTTCTATTGCCTCAGGAGATGTTTATTTCATTGCAAATAGTTCGTTAGATAGTGCTACACAATCTAGTGCTGATACTTCGTTAGGGTATCCTTCTATTGTCCACTTTAATGGTGATGATGCCGTTATCTTATGTAATGGCACTGATACCATCGATGTCATTGGTGTTCCTGGTGTTGATCCTGGTTCTTCTTGGACTGTTGGTACGGGCTCTACTGCGAACAATACTTTGGTACGTAAGTACAATGTAACTATGGGTTCGACAGACTGGACTACTGGCGCTGGCGAATGGGATGTATATGCCTCTAATACTTGGAGCTATGTTGATGCACACTCTAGCAGTTGTATTGTGACCGCAAATGATGTGACCTTCCAGGTCGACATGAATAATGTAACCGCTTCATTTACGAATGTATATGTCAGTGGAACTGTTAATGGATGGAGTGGTAACTCTAACCAATTGACTGATCCAGATGGAGACGGTGTGTATTCAGGGACATTATCATTGATGCCAGGTTCTTATGAATATAAGTTTACCTACGACAACTGGACAGGACAAGAATCTTTGGATCCAAACTCAGCGGATTCTACATGTACATTGACTACTTCAGGATTCACAAACAGATATGCAACCTTTGGGAATGCAGATACTACGCTTCCTGTGGTTTGTTGGGAAGAGTGTTCAGTTTGTGCCGCTCAAACGAACTTTGTCGTAACCTTTATGGTAAATACCGCCAACATTACTGTGGGCACTAATGGTCTTTACCTTGGTGGGGGTGTTATCGGTGGTGCAAATGCAGTACAGCTTTTAGATCCTGATGGTGACGGTATTTATATCGGCACTGATACATTGAACGGATCGGCAGGTGGCAACTTCATTTTCTTGAACAGCCCAGCCAATGCATCAGATTGGAACGCTAAGGAAAACCTTGCCGGTTTATCATGTGCGGATCCAAACAACTACAATGATCGTATTCTACCTTCATTTAGTCAGGATACAACACTGATGTTCTGTTACGGAACATGTTCTACGGATACCTCCTGTACCGTTGTATCTACGAATCCAGATGTAACCTTCCAAGTAGATATGAATAATGTAAGTGCTTCGTACACTAACGTTTACATTTCAGGTACAATGAATAGTTGGAGTGGTAATGCAAATCAAATGACTGATGCCGATGGAGATGGTGTCTATGACATTACACTTTCATTGGCCCCAGCTGCTTACGAGTACAAATTCACTTATGACAACTGGACAGGTCAAGAGTCTCTAGATCCAACAGCGGATAGTGCCTGTACCCTTACAACAGGTATTTACACAAACCGTTACTCGGTTATTGGTAGTGCGGATACAACATTGCCGGCAGTATGTTGGGAAGAGTGTTCAACTTGTATGACTGCGTCATCAGGTTGTGACGAGCTATTCTTCAGCGAATACGCAGAAGGTTCTTCAAACAACAAATACATTGAGATCTACAACCCTACAGCGAATGCTATCTCATTGAGTGGTTACACTGTCTACCAAAGCGGTAATGGTGGGTCTTACACAAATACATTTACCACAAGTGCTACTATCGCTTCTGGTGGTGTATATATGATTGCTGCAAACCAAGCAGATGCTTCAATCCTTGCGGTAGCGGATACCGCTATGGCTTACCCATCTATTGCACACTTTAACGGTGATGATGCGATGATCTTGACCTACGGTACGGATACCATCGACGTTATTGGTGTACCGGGAGTGGATCCAGGTTCATCTTGGACAGTAGGCACAGGTTCTACAGCGAACCACACCTTGGTGCGTAAAGCAACTGTTACGAGCGGTTCTATGGACTGGTCAACGGGTGCAGGTGAGTGGGATGTATATGCATCCAACACATGGACTTATATGGGCGCACACAGCTCAAACTGTATTTATGTTCCACCAGCACCAACCTTCGATTCTATCGTAGCCATCAGCACTATTACTGGTGTAGATGCAAGTGGTGTGGCCGATTCTTTGGGAGCTTCTAAGTGGATCAAGGGTATTGTGACTACTATCGACTTCGACGGTAATGGCGGATACAGCTTCTACGTCAGCGATAGCACAGATGGTATTAACATCTACAACTTCGCTGATAAAAGTGGGTATACTTCTCCAATGATGGGCGATAGTTTAATCCTTCACGGTGATGTTGCTCAATACAATGGTTTGACTGAATTGATGGTAGATAGTATCTACTACTTGGCAGGAGGATACACCTTGCCAACGCCAACCGTGGTAACAGCCTTAGATGAAAGCACGGAAAGTGAACTCATCACACTCGTTGGATTTGACCTAGTAGATCCTACGCAATGGCCATCTACTGGTTCATCAGCAAACGTTGATATCACTAACGGAACAGATACGTTGACTATGCGTATTGATAGCGATACTGATATCGATGGTGCTCCTGCTCCAGCTGGAACCTTTGATGTCACTGGTGTAGGTTCTCAGTTCGACAACTCATCTCCTTACACGGAAGGCTACCAAATCTTCCCACGTATGTTGACGGATATCTTCGAATACCCATTCATCCCGACCTATACTATTGGTCAGGTTGACGGTATTGACGCAGATGGTGTGCCAGATTCATTGAACGTGTACTGTAAAGTAGAAGGTATTGTGATGGGTGTCGACATGCAGGGCTCTGCCACTGCAGTATCGTTCACCGTACACGATGGTACTGACGGTTTGGGTACGTACTCAAGTGTTGCTACCGCTGCTTCTTACAACGTAACTGAAGGTGATGAAGTTCGCATCATTGGTAGCATCGGTCACTTCAACGGATTGTTGCAGATGTACCTTGACTCAGTGGTAGTATTGAGCACAGGTAATACACTACAATCTCCAACAGTAGTTACCTCTTTAGGGGAGAACACAGAAAGTGAATTAATCAAGTTTGAAAACGCCACCATGGTTGACCCAACACAATGGGGATCTGGTTCTTCAGGCTATACCATCGACATCACTAACGGTACGGATACTCTAGCTATGCGTATTGATGCTGATGTTGACCTTTATGGAACAACTGCACCAACAGGAGCTTTCGATGTTGTAGGTATTGGTGGTCAATATGACTTTAGCGCACCGCACGACGAAGGATACCAATTATTGCCACGTTACATCGCGGATATTACTCCGGCAGCTGCTGTTTATGTTCCTGAGATTGTCGTAAGCGAGATCATGGCAGGTTCAAACAGTACTGGTTACAATGCAGATTGGTTCGAGATCTATAACTACGGCGATACTGTAGTGAACATCGGCGGATTCTCATGGGATGATGAAAGTGACATTTCGGGAACTTCAGTATTCCCATCTGTAACCATCTCTCCGGGTGAAGCCATTGTTGTTCTTGATGATGTATCAACTAATAAAGATGCCTTCTTGGCAGAATGGAAATTGTACCCTGGTTCTGTTACCATTGTAGCAAACGATGAATTGACCGGTTCATTCCCAAGCTTGAGCCAGAATGGTGATGGAGTGTACTTGTACGACGCCTCTGGCGCTGCCTTGACAAACTCTCTGTACTCAGCTGCTACAGCGGGATACTCGGTAGAGTTTGACACTACGGGTACCTTTACAGGTGATGCAGTAGATGGAACCAATGGAGCTTATACCTCACTAGAAGGTGATGTAGGTTCTCCGGGTAACCTTACTCCAAACTCTAATGTAAATGAGCAGAGCATCGTACGTAACATCTATCCGAACCCAACTACTGGTATGTTTACCGTTGAATTGGGCGTAGAGCTTGAGTACACCGTACAGATTGTAAATATGATGGGTGAAATGCTTGCGGTCGAGCAAGGCGTGGGCAGTATGGTTCGAATGGACCTCAATGCTGCAGCAGGCACTTACCTTGTGAAGGTAGTGACCGTTCGCGGTACGCAAACCCTACGCGTAGTGCTTCAATAAGGAGCGCGAAAAATCGCTGAAATAAAAACCCCCGTGGCGTGGCCGCGGGGGTTTTGTTTTTTAGTGCTGGATGAAAATTTTCTCCATCCGGTCGCCGACCAACATATAGTAGGTGGCGGCGGGAAGGTGGTCTACCGGAATCCTATTCTCCCCAGCCTGAAGGATACCCTCATCGACGAGGTGCTTACCTAGGGTGAAGATTTGAAAATCACTGGCCTCGGTTGTGGCGATGTTCAAAAACGAATCTGCGGGATTGGGGCCGATTTTTAACAGAATTGGCCCCTGCTCCTGAACAGCCATATAAGGGTTCCAAGCCACGTGTGTCGAATCGCCATAGATATAATGTACGAGCTCCGGGTGATCGATAAACGGATTGCGGTTGCCCTGCATATTATGGATGACGTTATTGCGGTTCATCTCAAAACTGTCCACAGGATCTGCCCAGTGCCAAGCGATCAAGGTGCTCAATACCGCGAAGGTGGTACCTCCGGAGTTTAGGCTTTCCTGCACCACCAAATCTGGTTCGCTGCCGGCGCCTTCATAACGCAAGTCCATGTAGAGTATAATGCGGGCCAAATCGCCCTTAACCTTATCACGAGGTTCAAATAAGTCTGCTGAACCATTGACCCGGTTGCCCGTAGCGGAGCCGTTGTAATTCACTGCCGAACCGCCCGAACCAAGATCATCGTATTCATGATTGGAGCGCAAGGAGTTCAATCCGCCATCGGCAGGCTTAAGGTTATGGACATCAGTTCCAACCCCAGCACTCGTACCAAAACCACCTAAACTACGTGGCCAGACGTGTTCGCGATTCCACCCTTGTCCGTTGTTGTACTCCTGAGGGCCGTTGACCGATACACCCGCATAAATAAGGCAAACGTTATCCGTATTCGTAGTGTCCTTATCACTGACTTTGAGCACATCCCAAGTATCGGTGCTGCTCGAAGAATATTGCAATCTTGTATGAACCTTGATGATGTCATATAAGGCTTCGCGAAGGTCTTCGCCGTCCTCATTATAGGCATCTTGGTAGTACGGTAAGGGTTGGGCTTGCAAGGCATTGAAGGCCAAAAACAATCCCACAGAACAGAATAGCTTGTGCATATCTCGGGGTTTTTCACAAAGATGCAATAAATACGCGAGGGAAAATGCGTAGGAAATTAGGCCCAGCGATCGACGGGGAAATTGGGGTCGAGGTCCTGCAATGCTTGGCCCACGTGAGACCAATCCTTTTTGAAT
>JAKMGS010000069.1 GCA_022424815.1 Schleiferiaceae bacterium
GTGGTAAAGGTGAGCCTCACCAGTGGTTGGGCAGATAGCCAATTGCTGATCAGCCGCTTTGTAGTGCGTTCTACGCTTGTCTCTTCTTGTGCTAGACTGTCTGCGCTTAGGATGTGCCATTTTTCAATTCGTTATTTATTCAACAAGTCTTTTAATTGGTCCCAACGTGGGTCCGTATCCGTTTCAGTTTCTTCGTCTTCGTCTTCCAAGTAATCCTCGATACCGTTGCCGGCATTAGGTCCATATAGCTTTGCTGGAATACTCAACACCACTAGTTCGTACACCATTTGTGCGATCTTGAGCTGGTGCTCACCATGGGGTAAAATCAACAACTCTTCGTTTTCGTCGTTGTAGGCATCACCAAACTTTACCTGAATTTCAAAAGCACTATTTAATGCCTGTTCGAAGGGTTCGTTGGTTACGTCGCAAGGCGCTTGGATGCTGCCTGAAAAATTCAAGCTGAGGTCCAAAACAGTCTCGCTTTTTACCATTTCCATCGTGACTTTTCCACTCAATTGTGAATAATCGTCATACTCGAAAAGTTCAAAGAACGAATCATTCAGATCGTACTCAAAAAGGTGTGTCCCGTTGGACAAGCCTACAAAGGCGATATCAAAGTCCTTCGTTTTCACTACTTCAATTATCTCTGAATGAGCGTGCAAAGATATTCAAATTGTTGAAAACTTCTAATTCTTCTCTTTTTGTTTTTTGAGAGGATCAGCGGTTATCTCATCGTATTGAATTTGAGCTTGAACCGTTTCTATCGCGGTGAAGATGGCGTGCTGGAACGAGGCGTGGTCTGCCTTGCCTTGTCCGGCAATGTGCATAGCCGTTCCATGATCAGGAGAAGTACGGACTACGCTGAGCCCCGCGGTACAATTGGTCCCAGTTCCCATAGCTAAACTTTTGAACGGAATTAACACCTGATCATGGTACATGCCCAACACTACATCGAAGCGCTCTTCATGGCCTTGCCCAAAGAAGCCGTCGGCAGGGTAAGGACCTTTTACAATGGCACCTAATTTTTGACTGTTTGCAATGGCAGGGGCTATAATTTCCGCCTCTTCACTGCCAATGGTTCCCATCTCGCCAGCATGCGGATTTAAGCCTAGCACCGCGATGGTCGGCTTAATTTTTCCAAAATCGCGTTTCAAGCTCTGGGTCAATAACGCAATGCTCTTTTCGATCTTTTCCTGGGTCAATGATGCGGCAACATCTTTAATAGGCACGTGTCCCGTAACGGTAGCCACTCGAACATAATCCGAGGCGAGGACCATCAACACTTCGTTGCCAAAGGCCTCTGCCAAATAACCGGTATGTCCTCTGAAGCCCTCTTGTTGTTCCGCGATGTTGTGCTTGTTAATGGGTGCTGTTACAATAGCATGGATCTGTCCAGCTTTAGCTGCTTCAATAGCAGCATCAATACTCTTCAGCGCATATTCACCGCTTACATCTGTGGGAACGCCTAATTCAAGTTCAACATTATCCTCCCAAACAGAAACGAGGTTGTTTTTGCCTTCCTTGATTTGGTCAACACCATCCACAACGTTGAAGTTGAAATCACGCTTATCAATAGCGTTGCGATGGTAGGACGCCAGTTTACTTGAGGCGAAGACAACAGGTGTGCATAGCTCAGCCACTCGTTCGTCTTCCAAGGCTTTAATGATGATCTCCATGCCTATACCGTTGAGATCACCACAGGTAATCCCCACTACAGGTTTGGTCAACACATCTGCACCTTCCCATTCCACTTCGGGAGTATCGAAGTTCATATCATACAGATCCGCTTGCGCATCAAGGTTTTCCTTGAGTTCTTCGGCTACAGGCTGTGCTTTGACGACTTTCGCTGGCTTTTTATTTCTGCCGCGTCCATCTCGCCCACGTCCTCCTTGCTTTTGCTCACGAGGTTCCTGGCCTTCTTTGGCCTCACCTTGCGCTTGCTCTTGTCCCTCGCCTTTTGGCTTGCGATTTCTATTGCGGTTGCGTCCGCCTCGGTTGCGTCTACGGCGATCTCCTCCCTTATTTTCACCGTTGCCGGCGTTGTTGTTTGGATTGTTGTTTTGTGAGTCGCTCATTAGACAGATTTTTTGCTGAGGAAGTCAAATAATAATCGGACACCTACACCTGTACCGCCTTCCACGCGATAGCCGATGCGTTTCTTCAAGAAAGCAGGTCCGGCGATGTCCAAGTGAATGTACGGATAATCAGTGAAGTGCTCTAAGAACTTCCCTGCGGTAATGGCACCTGCCTCTGCACCGCCGATGTTTTTCATATCGGCAATAGGGCTCTTCAACAGATCCTTGTATTCGTCCCAGAACGGGAATTCAACAACGCGTTCGTGGGTAGCCAAACCGCTCGCTTGCAAGGTGCTCATGGCTTCTGCCCCTGCATTGCCCATTCCGACGATGGCGTAGTGGCCAATAGCGCGGGCTGCTGCACCAGTTAAGGTGGCAAGGTCAATGACCAATTCTGGGTTGTATCGCTTCGCGTACACCAAAGCATCGCTTAAAATCAAGCGTCCTTCGGCATCGGTATTCATCACCTCAACGGTCGTGCCGTCAGAAATGGTAATAACATCACCAGGAGTTACTGCATTTCCACCGGGGCGGTTATCTGTCGCTGGAATGAGGCCAATGACGTGAAGCGGTAAATTTGCCTCCGCCACAGCGCTCATGGTACCTAATACCGCTGCAGCTCCGCCCATATCCGACTTCATATCGTCCATGTAGTTCGTCGGCTTCAAGCTCAAACCACCGGTATCATAGACCACTCCTTTTCCAACCAATACGATCGGTTTTTCATTGGTGGCTCCGGCCGGCCTGTGCTCCATAATGATGAATACAGGCGGCTCAGTCGAACCATAGTTCACGGCAAGTAGACCGCCCATTTTCAAGCTTTCAATCTGCTTCTTCTCTAACACCTCTACTGAAAAACCATGACGCTTTCCTGCGGCTTTGGCTTCATTCGCCAAATCTGTAGCCGTAAGGTCGATGACTGGAGTGTTGACCAAATCGCGCGCAAAAACAGTTCCCATTACGGCCACGGCTTGTGCTTGTACGGCAGCTTCATGACCTGCTTCAACAAAGAGTTGAACCAAGGAGTTGCGACGCTTGTGTTGGTCGGAGAAGTAACGCAAGAATTGGTAATTCCCTAGAGCGGCACCCTCTGCTACCGTAGGTACGTGATGTCCCAATATGGCGACGCGATCGGCGAACAAGGCATTGGCCTTTAAACATAATGCATTACCTGCCTGGCGCATTTTCTCGGCACGCGCATCCGCATCCAAAGAAGATTTTACCTTATATACCCAAGTCGTATTCGCCCCGCTTTGCAGTTCTAGCCACTGCTCGTCAAACTTATCGGCCAATGCTTCAACACGTGCTTGCTGCTCGGGCGCAAGGTGTGTGGCCAATTCTTCTAAGTTTTCGTAAACAATCGCGAGGGGTCCAGTGTAATCAGGGGTGTATGTAGAGACTTTCATGTTCTAAATATTTAGCTTCAAATGTACTATTTTAACCAACCACAAAACAGTCCCCATGTTTACCGGAATTATTGAAAACGTTGCACGGGTTGCCAAACTGGAAAAAAGCGAAGGCAACCTGGAATTATATATGGAATCTCCGCTCGCAGCAGAGATGAAAATCGATCAAAGCGTAGCCCACAATGGGGTGTGTCTGACCGTCGTGGAAATCTTTGGCGACCGCACCTACCGTGTGACGGCCATCGAGGAGACCCTCAACAAAACCAACCTCAATGATTTGGTGGAAGGCAGCCCTGTGAATTTGGAGCGTTGCATGACCATGGGCGATCGTTTCGACGGACATATTGTGCAAGGTCATGTGGACCAAGTAGCTACTTGTACCGCGGTCGAAGCACACGACGGATCTTGGACATTCACCTTCTCGTACGATACCTCCTTAGGAAATGTAACTGTTGAAAAAGGGTCCATCACCGTGAACGGCACTTCCCTAACCGTTGTGGACTCCAAAGAGGGCAGCTTTAGTGTGGCCATCATTCCTTATACTTATGAGCATACCGTTTTTCATAATATCAAGGTGGGGGACCGAGTAAACCTCGAGTTCGACGTTATCGGCAAATATGTGGCACGTATGATCAAAGGATATCTAGGTTGAAAACCGTCCGACACATAGGAATTCTTGACGATGAAAAACTGGCTGTCGACGGCATGGTTTTCCAGCTGTCTAAGCTATTGCCACAAGCCAAGGTAGAAGGGTTTACCCAACACAAGCCCTTTATTCAGTGGTGTGAAGAGCACCGTCCGGAAATGGTGTTTTTAGATATGGAGATGCCCGGTGCCAACGGATTAGAAGTTGCCCAAAGCATTAAAATGCTGGCGGGAAATATTGTCTTTGTTACCGCCCACACCGAATACAGTTTAGAGGCTTTTGATACTGCGGTAGACTATGTGCTTAAACCTGTTTCTCCTAAGCGATTGGTCCAAAGTCTCAAGAAAATCGCCGATCTAAAACCTGTGGGTACCTTCGATGATCTTCGTATTAAAATTCCGATCAAGGGTTCTTTTCACTCCCTATCAGAGTCGAAAATCAACATACTTCAAGGCCAACGCAATTATACGGAGGTGGTCCTTAATAACGGGGAGCGTCACCTAGTAGCGCGAACATTAAAGAGTTTCGAAGAGGGCTTGAGCCAGAGGTTTGCTCGAATCCATAAAAGTGTCATCGTGCGTCGCGATGCGGTAGAGCACATTGATTGGGGTGCTAAAATCCTAGTATATGTTCAGGATGGACAGGTGCTAGAGGCATCAAAATCTAGAATGAACGAATCAGATTGGGCCGATGTGTAAACATTGGTGGTTCATACTGGCGGCATGGATTGTAGCGGGCTGTAGCCCGCAGGTTTCGAGAGATCTACCCGAACGGGTTGTAGAAGTAACTGCCAAGGAGCGCTTAAGTGAGGACTACTTTGCGGGCATTGAGGATTTAGTAGATAGTAAAAACGAGCTTGAAGAAGCTTGGGGTTTGTATATGCGGGCTCGTGACCTCGTGGTCAAAGGAGCGAGTGTAGAATCGTTACCTATGATCGAGCGAAGCGAGATCCTATTTCGTTCCAACAACCACCCTCTTGGGCTATCTAGAGTACTTCTACTGAAAGCACATTCGTACTGGGCCCTAGGTGCAGGTGAAGAAATTTTATCTGTATCACAAGAAACGATGGCCTTACGACAAGGCGATACCTTGGCTTGGGCAACCGCGGCAGGTAATTATTCTACCTATTTGATCGATTTCGGGTATTACGCTGAAGCCCTAGAATATTCGGATACAGTGCTTTCTATTTTTAAATCTCGCGCCGGAAAAATCAACCCCAGTGAGGCATATGCAGTTCGTGCCGAAGCCCTCTACGAATTGAAGAAAAACCCTGAAGAGGTTGATTCACTTATTGCAGGCGCTTTGGCCTTGGTAGATAGCGCAGGGGTTCCGGATATCGATAAGCAAAACATCTACTTCCGAGCGTTGGGATTGGAGGTGATGACTCAGCTGGAATTGGCCAAATGTATTGAGTTCGCCCATATCCGAAATTTTTGGGATTTAGAAGCACAGGCACGTCGTCAATTCACTGAATACGAACTCTTAGGGCAATCACGAGACGAGGCAAAAGAGGCAGAAATTGTAGCCAACAGATTGGCACTTGAAAGAGTTGATCAGGGGCAAAGTCGATTTTTAGCTTTTGAATTGGAGCGCGGTAAAAGAGAGCGGCTCCGTTTTGAGGAAACTTCAAGGTTACGACAGCAGACCTTGGTAATTTTCTTGAGCATGGCCTTAATCCTGGCTATTGGAATTTGGGTGTCGTACCGTTCGCTATTGCGCTCAAAGGAAGCGCGATTGAGTGTACAAGAGGCAGAATTGGAACTAGAATCGTACAAGAATAGGATTCGCCCACATTTTTTGTTTAACCAATTAAACAATGTCAACGGCATCCTGAACCAGGAGCGTATGGAAGATGCCCAGGAGTATTTGGCAGAATTGGGCCAATACCTTCGTTCATTACTACAGGATCAAAACGGTCATTTCGTTAATGTAGGCGCGGAGTTACATCATCTAGCGAAGTATGCCGCGCTTCAGCAACAGAGCTCCTATGCCCATGTCGATTTTAAAATTGATGCCTCTGTAGAATCTAAGAAGGCGCTCATCCCATCAGGTATATTGCAGCCGTTGGTGGAAAATAGTTTTAAATATGCAGGGAGTGCAAGCGAAGTTGAAGCTTGGGTTCATATTACTGTGGTTCAAGAAGAGAAATCACTTCAGTTAGAAGTCTCAGATTCAGGTTATGGAGAATCATCGCCAAAAGGGGGTACAGGCCATGGCCTAGCATTAGTAAAACAGCGTATAGATTACCATCGAAAGAGGGCGAAAAAAGGGGAGCTGTGGACCTTGCAGACTTCCTTTACTAAAGCAAAAGGCACCGTGATAATCACAGTGCCTTTATTGACCGATTAGGTAGCTTAAGTTTTTTGTTACTCTCAATGTATCAAACGATACTAATGTGCATGTGCTCGTTTTATCGTACGATTCATTAGTTTATCCTAACTCCAAGGATCCAAATCCATATTTCCACCGCAAAGAATGATGCCCGCAGGTCCTTCGCCCTTGTGTTTTAGGGCAACAGCGAGACCTGCAGCCGCAGAAGGCTCGACCAATTGTTTCAATCTACCCACCGCGAATTTCCAGGCCTCCTTCATCTCCTCCTCACTAACCATCATAATCTCATCCACGTAATTGGTGATGATCTCAAAGGTTTTATCTCCTAGGGAAGTTTTAAGGCCTTCCGCGATGGTGTGGTGGTTTTGGGCTGGTACCCAATGTCCAGATTGGAAGCTTTGGTAGGCATCACCTGAGGCATTTGGTTCGCAACCCACCACCTTGGCATTTCCAAAATAATGATTGGCTAAAGCCGCTCCGGAAAGTAGTCCACCGCCACCCACGGGTAGGTATAATGTCCGAAGGCCGGGGTGTTCCTCGAGCAGCTCTAAGGTCGCGGTCGACTGTCCCGCGATGATGTCGTAGTTGTTGTAGGGATGCACGAGCAGCGCGCCAGTTTGTGATTGGACTTCGGCAGCGGTAGTCTCTCTAGCTTCTAAGGTCGGCGCACAAAAAGTGATATTCCCTCCGTATTGGCGCACCGCGGCAACTTTAGTCTTCGGCGCGTTTTCCGGCATGATAATATAGGCGCTTTCTCCTATTTGTGCCGCCGCCCAAGCCAATGCAGCGCCGTGATTTCCTGAGCTGTGTGTAATGAATCCCTTGCCTTGTGCTATTTCTGCATTGACAAGCACTGCATTCATGGCGCCGCGGGCTTTGAACGCGCCTGTTTTTTGCAGGTGTTCCCCCTTAAAAACACAGGGCTTACCTACGCGATCGTCGAACCAATGCGAAGAAAATACCTGGGTGCGGTGGATATAGGGCTTGATGCGTTCGTGCGCGGCGAGAATATCTTCTTTGGTTGGAATGTGCTCAAGCATGACCTTATTTGAATTCAAATTTTGGGATTTCTACAAAGGGCAGGTCATCGGTATATACCTCCTCAAGGTAGTCCATGAGGGCACTTTCAAATGCGTTGAGCACCTCAGGGGAGATGTCTTTTGTTTTATTGACCACCGCTCCTCCTAATAAGATCTCAGGAGCGCCGCTTTGCAATTTGAACATACCAGAGCGCCACGGCAATGGATGTGGGAAATGGCCCATTTTATCGAGGAGCCAGGCGTACAGTAGCACCTGTAAGGGTTTTCCTTTCGTTCCTTTCCAAAGGTCTTCCATGGCGCCAAGGCTGAGGTCACTCAAGGTGAAGGAGCCGGTTTTATAATCCCAAATGGTAAGGCATTGATCCACGAGTTCGACTCGGTCGATGTAGCCTTTGAAATTCATGGGGAGGCCTAGGCTAGGATGGCTCCTGGTGTAGGACAGCTCCGTCTCTATACCCAGTAGGATGATTTCGTGCATGCTTGCCCGGTGCAGGTCATATTCCAAGAACTGACGGATCATTTGTCGGCAGACTTCTACGGTTAGAATATTGCGACCGGTATGCAAAGCACGTCGGGAATAGCCCTTTTCTTCAACGAGGTAATGGATGCCAAATTCCATGGCCTGTTCGGTCCACAGATCTACATCAAAGGTTGGGATTTGTTGACCGACGAACGGTTCATACACTTTTTCGAGGCCCTTGTGTACTAGGTTACCCATGACCATGGCACTCATGTTTTCCTCGACCTCGTCCTCTTCTTTGATTTTGATGAGTCGCTTTTTATAGAATAGGTCCGGCATACTGACCAATTCATTTAAGGAAGAAGCACTGATGCCGCGCTCCCACCAATGTGCAATGGCCGCCTTGACGGCCTCTGTTTTTTCCGCCTCGAACTTCGAGGCCACACTCTGGGCATGGACTTCTCCGTTACTGAACATTCTTGGAAGGACCTCGGCAGCCGTCCCTTTGAGTTCGTGTTCTATTTGTACCAAGAATCGGCTCGGCTCCCCGCCGCCCATGGCCTCTTTATCCATGTTAAAGGTGATGGTCGCTTCTTGGCAGCGCTGAAGAATTCGGTAAAAGTGGTAGGCGTATACAGCATCCTTTTCTTCATAGGTCGGCAGTCCATAATGCCTTTTGATATCAAAGGGCAGGAGTGAGTTAAAGGAGCGGCCTGCGGGCAATACGCCTTCGTTAATGCCGGCCAGGATCACGTAAGGGAAGTCCAAGGTTCGTGATTCCAAGATTCCCATCACCTGCAATCCTTCGAGCGGCTCCCCAACGAAATCAATGCTGCCGTTGCGCAATTGTTGCTTGATCAGCTTGATCCAGATGAGGGGGTCTTGGGCGGTGTTTTGCAGGGTGCGTTTTAACTGCTCAAGGAGAGTATAGATGTGGTGCGCAGTGTTTTGGACCATCGTATCGTTCTTCTCCGTGGCGCCCACATGTTGGAGCCAATGTTGAAGCGCATCTATGAAATCCGTGGGATGCTGAGGCAGGAACAATTGGCCATAGGAAGGCAGGTGTTCACTGGCTTTGTCGCCCCAATAGTTAGCCGCCGTAAAGACCTTATTTCCAGCGACAATCTCTTGGTGCCAAGCATAAGGCCCCTCAGCTTCCACCGTCCAATACCGGTTGAACATTGGGTCTGTACAAAGGGCAGAGAGTGATTTGTGGTGTAGCGTCCAATCCTTTCCAGGCCGTTGATTTTTCACGGCATATTCCACCATGTTCAAGTACAATCCTACTGTGGCGGCAAGGGCCGTTTGGTTCAGCGGGAAGCCCATGGTGATGTTCACCTTATCATAGGGCGCCGGAAGGAAATTAAGTACGGGATTGAGCAGGCTTTCG
>JAKMGS010000168.1 GCA_022424815.1 Schleiferiaceae bacterium
CTCACTAGATTTGAAGTCTAGGCGCCCCACCAGGGTGCGATCCTCTTCCAAATATTTTTATTTCTTACTCGAAAAATTTGAGAAGGGCTGCCGCAAGCGACGCAAGTCACCCACACGTGTAGTAAAGCCCACCTGATCAAAATATTCTAGTACATCTATAATAAAATTTCTGCCCATACTTACCTCTTCTCGAAAATCGCTTGTTGAAAATAGCCCATCCACTGATTTAGATGCTAATTTCTCCACACTGGTTTTGAGATTTATTACTAATGTTGAAGGCACGTAGCGATTTTTCCCCACTAGGATAATATCACCAAGCTTTATACCAATTTTCAACGCCTTTTCGAGCACAGAAACTTCCGTTCCAATTTGTTGAGCTGCCTGATGTAGACTTGGAGGAGTGCCACCATCTGGCGCTAGAATATTTGCCGCAATTTTCAGAATAGCTGTTTCTTGCTCGGAAATATGAATGTTATGTGACGGCAAATAAAACCGGCTACCATTTACGCACATTTGCTTTTCAGAAATCATTATTTTTAGCGCCAGCTTCAAGCTATCTTCCTCAAAAAAGACACCAAGTTGTACTTGTATGTCCTTAATACTTGCCCCAATGGATTTTGGCTTACTTTCATGAATACTTGCTACCGCATTCAGAATTAAGGCCATTAATCCGCGCCACCGAGACTCACAAAAAACTCGCTCTTTTGGAGCATCCCCGACCCGCAGTAATCCCAACGAAACAATAATTGCATCTATCTGATCAGATGGGAGGTTGTGCGATACTGCAAATTGCTGCAACTGCACACCACTTTCGCTACGCGTTGCCAATGCTTGAAGTACAGCTGCTGTGTTTTCTTTACTCATGGCTTTTAAGATAGCAATGCGGCTCGGTTTCGACCGGCCCCGTTTAGATGAGAATGGGTCGATTATACGCCCACCTGCAATTGTACGTTGCGCAGATTGATCGCGCAGAACAAAGCGATCTCCATAAAGAGCAAATGCATTATGAGGCAGGACCAGTTGGACTAAGCCACTTTCTCCTGGGGAAATGTTTCCACCTGACAAAACTGCAACCCTTGCTGGCAAATGATCTGATCCAATGTGCAAGTGTGTTGGGGTCCAATGTTTTAAAGGATTAGTTTCGGTTTTTAACACTTGCAAGTTGGCATCAATACGTTTTGTGGGGACATGTAGGGCTGAATGCGCAAGCCATGTGCCGCGCTTTATAGATTTTTCGCCTATACCACGCCCAACGATGCTCAGCGCGCAGCGCTCACCAGCCTTTGCGCTGGCACGTATTTGGTTGTGAACCCGTATCTCACGCACACGGACAGAAGCTCCATGTGATAAGAGCATCAAGCTCTCCGCCTTATGAACGGTTCCCGAGAATATCATCCCAGTTACAATCAAACCCACTCCTTTTAGATTAAAAGCTCGATCAATGGCCATTCTGAAGTAACCGAAAACCACCTTAGGTTTTCGAGATTTAGCACGGAACATTAGCTCTTCTTTCAGAGCTTCAATACCAATCCCTTTAGGAGCACAAACAGGATAAAGTGCATGGTCCCGATGTCCTTGTTCTCTAAGAAAGTTGTCAACCTGCTTACTAACCTCTGACAGGTCATCTGGTGCTACACGGTCAATCTTAGTCAATACAATTAATATGTTTCTAATGCCAAGTAGATCAAGTATGGCAAGGTGCTCACGCGTTTGAGGCATGACGCCATCATCTGCTGCTATAACCAAAAGACCCAGATCAATTCCGGCTACACCCGCCAACATATTGCGAATAAACTTCTCGTGTCCAGGGACATCAACAAACCCTAGGACCTCACCGTCTGGCAGAATATTGTAGGCGAACCCAAGATCCACCGTCAGCCCACGCGCCTTTTCTTCTGGTAAACGATCTGTATTGGTACCCGTCAATGCTTTGATTAATTCGGTCTTACCGTGGTCCACATGCCCAGATGTTGCAACGATCATCCCACTTTTAAACTCTGCAAGTTTTCAACAAAGCCCTTTTCGTCTTCGAGACACCTAAGGTCGAACCAAAGTGCATCACCAGAAATACGGCCAATCACTGGAATTTGTAGTTTCCGAAAGGCCAGAGCAAGCTTTTCCAGAGTTTTACCGGGACGTCTAAGATCAGGCCGTGATATCTTAAGCGCTGCACTTTGTAGCTTGTCGACCGGCAATGCTCCACTGCCCACCTGGCTATATGTTTGTTCAACTGTAACTTCACATAGCTCTAAGCACTCCTGAAGCACCTTAGCCAAACGGTACGCCAGCTTTTCAATTTCGACAGGGTCACGGGTAAGTAGGCGCAAAGTCGGTAACTCTTTAACCAAACGTTTAGGGTCAGTATACAGGCAAAGAACGGCCTGCAGGGCAGCCAAAGTAACTTTGTCAGGCCTCATAGCCCGAGTCATCGGGCTTCGCTTGATCTTTTCTATCAAATCACGGCGACCAGCAATGATCCCTGACTGTGGTCCACCAAGAAGCTTGTCACCACTAAAGGTCACCAGATCAGCGCCAGATTTCAATGCATCAGAGACAGTTGTTTCATGGGGAAGGTTATAAGATTCCAGGTCAACAAGTGTGCCACTGCCCAAATCTATAACAAAGGGCAAATCGTGATTATGCGCAATCCTAGAGAGCTCTCTCTCTGAAACACTTTTGGTGAACCCTTTAATCTCGAAATTACTAGTATGAACCTTCATTATTAATGCAGTCCTAGAACTAATTACTGACTCGAAATCTGCTTCGTTCGTACGATTGGTTGTACCAACCTCCACAAGCTTACAACCTGCGCGGGCCATGATATCCGGCATTCGGAAAGATCCACCAATCTCAATCAGCTCACCACGTGAAACAGGAACTTCCTTACGACGCGCTAAGCAGTTTAGCATCAGCAAAACAGCAGCTGCATTATTGTTGACAACCAGAGCACCATCTGCACCAGTCAATTGGCATATCAAAATTTCGGCATGCTTATGTCGATCACCACGTTTGCCTGTTTTTAAATCAAATTCTACATTGCTCGCACCTCGGGCAACATTAACCATTGCCCTTATTGCAGATTCAGGCAGAGGGGCGCGGCCAAGATTAGTATGCAGCACGGTGCCAGTTAGATTATAAACTGGTCGGATAGATGGGAGCAAAACACGCTCTGTCTCCTCCAAAACTGATTGGACCAGCGCAGCCATATTCGTAGACTCGCCATCTAGTACACTCTGGCGTACATTTATCAAGATGCTTTGAACACATCGCGTAACCAAAACCACACCGTGCATGCTAACCAGTTTCTGCACAGATCGATTATTCAGAAGAATATTCACAGATGGAATTTTTTTTGGTGTGTCGATTGTTGTCA
>JAKMGS010000070.1 GCA_022424815.1 Schleiferiaceae bacterium
GTGCGTACGGTAATAGCGTCCCACATGGGGTGGAACCCATTCCGGGTGATGCTCAAAATTCAGGTCGTGGATGGTGAGCCATTGCTTGATTTTGGTGCGGGCGGGCAAGCCGTCCGGTGACCAATAACGCGCGGCGCCCCAACGCTTCAGGGCGGCCGGCACACCTATGCTATTCCAATACCACCACAACCAAGGGTGGCGGGCAGGAGGGAGGACGAGCTTGTGGGTGATGTTGGGGGCGTTTAGAAAAGAGAATTGGTCCCTCATTCCCTTCATCGCAGAAGGGCGGTCCCACATCAACAGAAACTCGTGTTCCTTTGCGGCGGGTAGGATTTGCTCTAGCATGCGCAAGGTGTAAATGCCTGTGCCTTCAAGCTTGTTTGGCAAAAGCCACCGTACGTTCACCGCAATTTTCATGGCTTAAATGTACAAAAGTGCGCCGCTGTAGCGTTAGATAAGCGGTATATTCGCACCCAACTCGCTACACAACCATGATTCAGCGTATCCTTCAATTCTTAAAGGATCCCACGGCTGCCGCTTTAGCCAAGGGAAGCAGCGTCGTGCTCATCTTCAAAATCATTGGCGCCCTTGGGGGCTATGTGCTGCTGTGGTCCTTAGGCCAAGCGGGAGGTGAGAAGGCAGTGGGCGTGTATGAGGTGGCCTTTACCCTGATCTTGATTGCCTCGACGGTGGGGCGTTGGGGATTGGATACGGTGTTGGTGAAGGAATTGGGCAAAACCGACCTTGGCGATGCCCCGTCTCGAGGACTCTATGGACACATATTTGTACGCGTGCTGGCCATTACCGCCGCGCTCTCCATTTTGACCTTCTTTGCGGCCGAAGTCCTTACCGAACTCTTTTTTAATCAAACTCCCGTGGGCGTCTTGCGCACCGCATCGCTGACCGCCCTGCCTTTTACCATTATGCTTTTGAATGCGGAGGCCTATCGTGGATTACACAAGCCGGTGTTGTTTAGCATCAATCAGCACGGGACCGTTTACCTCATCCTCGCTGCCCTGCTCTGGTGGGTGCCGATGGAAAGTGCGGGTTTTGATGCACAGGGCAGTGCCCAATTTGCTTTATTCCTTCTCCTTGGAATTAGTAGTGTTTTTGCCTTGCTCTCGACCGTGCACGTGATTTCGTTGTGCGAGCGCAAGCCGTGGCGCGGCGCAGCGCTCGCAGGAAACCTCATGAAAGTGGCCACCCCAATGTTGGTCTCTTCCGCCCTGTTCCTGGTCATGAGCTGGTCTGATACCCTTATGCTCAGTTACTTCCTCGAAGAGGATGAAGTGGGTGTGTACCGCATTGTCTTTAAGATTGCCACCCTGATCACCTTTGCCCAATTCGCCCTCAACACCGTCGTCGCCCCTATGATTTCCGGGCTGCACAATGGCGGTTCGAACATGTCGCTGCTCGCGCAACGCATCGCTACCTTGAATTTGGTCACTGCGGGCCCCATTTTCCTCGGTATCATCGCCCTCGGACCATTCCTCATCGGCCTCTTTGGCGTCAATGATCCCTGGACCGCCTATCCTTGGTTGGTGATTTTAGCATGTGGCCAATTAGCCAATGCCTTCGCAGGACCCGTGCTCAACATTTTGAACATGACCGGCTACGAGAAAAGTGCGCAAAACACCATGCTCGTCGTCGCTACCCTCAATATCATCCTTAACGCTGTTTTCATTCCTGCCTTCGGGCCGGGAGGGGCAGCCGTAGCCACGGCCTTAACCATGGTGGGTTGGAATATTTGGGCGGGGGTGCTGGTCTACCGTTTCCATGGAATTATCACCGTGCCATTTTTGGCGAAAAGAAGTCGATCATGAGTGCTAGAGCGAATGTATTCCTCATTGGGGCCGCCAAAGCTGGCACCACCGCACTGGCAGATATATTGGCCCAGCACCCGCAGATTGCCGGCATGTCTATCAAGGAGCCCGGACATTTTTGCACGGACCTGCGTCCGGAGGTTTTTTCCAAATCCTACAAGCGATTGATTCAATGGAACGAGGCGGATTATTTTGCTGAGGCCGAATTGAAGGAACGACATATAGGTTTTATCGAAGAGCGCAGTCATTACCACATATTGTGTCAACAAGCCCAAGCCAAAAAACCTGAGGCCACGCATATTCTGGATGCGTCCACGGCGTATTTGTATAGCGCGCCGGCCGTGAAAGAATTGGCCCATTACAATAACAAAGCAAAAATCATTGTCCTTTTACGCAATCCCATCGACCGCGCTTGGAGTCATTACACGATGGCGTTGAAGTACGGCATGGAAAGCGAGGCGCCGTTGGCGGCCTTCAAGCGTGAGGCGGCGCTCGAGCAAGCTCAATGGGGTAGGGATGAGTGCTATTTGGAGTTGGGACATTACGCACAACAGCTCAAACGCTGGAAGGAGAAATTTGGAGAGAAGCATTTATTAGTGGTCTTTCACGAAGATTTGAAAAACACGCCACAGAAGGTGCTCAACCGCATCACAGAGTTCTTGGACTTACCTACTTTTGTGGCAACCAAGGCGAAGGCGACGAACAAAGGTTCCGTGCCAAAATACCCGAAGATGAATGCCCTTGGCATGCGTGTGGTGGGGCCTATTCGCGAGAAGTTGCCGAAGGAGATGATCAGCGCGATGAAAAAAGTGCTGCAGGCCAAGGCGCCGGATTTAGACGAAGATGTCGCCCGCTGGTTGAAACAACATTACAATGAGGAGATGGCAGCATTGGCCACCCTACTAAATTTGAATTTAACTCACTGGAAATAAGCTATGGAATACAGTAGTGCCAATTTGATTTCGTTTTTCTACACCCATTGGAAGAAACTAATAGTCGTGCCGTTTTTGGCCATGGTAGTGGCGGTCGTATTCAGCGGTCCCCAATTCATCAAACCCCTGTTTGAATCGCAGGTCATTCTATTCCCATCGACTACCAACTCGGTATCTAAGGCCCTCTTGCCGCAAACCAACGGCTATGGCGATGAGGATATTTTCGAGTACGGCGATGAGCAACAGGCTGAGCAGTTGCTGCAAATCCTGAGCTCCGGAGAAATCCGCGACAGTGTGATTCAGAAGTTCGATTTGATGAACCACTACGACATCGATCCGAATTCAGATTACCCACGCACCAAGCTGTTGAGGGAGTACGAGAACAAAATTGAGTTCCAACGTACCCAATTCATGTCTGTGGAGATTAATGTCCTAGATACTGACCCGCAGGTAGCAGCGGATATTGCCAATTACATTTCAAAGCTCGTCGACAAGGTAAAACGTCGAGTAGCTCGTGGCCGCGCTGAAATGGGATTGGAAATTGTGAAGAACGAATACCACGGCTTGCAGGCTGAGATCCAGACGATGGAGGATAAGATCACCGAATTGCGCTACAAAGGGGTGCACGATTACGAAAGTCAAAGTGCTGTATTTAATGAGCAATACGCCATCGCCCTCGCGGAAGGCGCCGCGCAGAGTCGCATCAAGGCGCTAGAACGTCGCCTCGATACCCTGGCCAAATACGGTGGTAAATATGTAGCCATCCGCGACGAGCTCCAATTGTTAAAAGAAGAAGAGGTGAAGTTAAAGACCAAATTCGATCAATCGAAAGTGGATGTCAACCAAAACCTTCCGGCCACCTTTAAAGTGGATGCCGCACGTCCTGCCGAGCGCAAGACCTACCCAAAACGCAGCGTCCTTATTTTGGCGGTGGGCTTCGCTACTTTCATCTTGATGTCGTTCTTCTTGATGGTTCAAGGCACCCTAAACGAACTTCGTGGCAAGTCCTAACCCGTGTTAGGCATTAGCCAAATATCAAACCGTTGGCTCGCCATCATAGGTATTGTGACCTTACCATTGGTGGGGCTAGCTGTAGCCTATGAATTTTGGTATGCCTTCTTAGTGCCGCCAGCTTTGTTGGTGGTATGGATGACTTTGTACCGATTAGATTGGGCCATGTGGTTCATCGTTTTTGCCACCCCGGTCTCCATTAACCTCACGGATGTAACTGGAGGAGCTGGGCTTTCCTTGCCTACCGAGCCCATGCTCGTAATGGTCACCTTCATCGCCTTGGTTAAAATGGCCCTTCTTGGGGAGTTTGACCGTAAAATCATACAACACCCGATCTCGATCGCCATCTACATCTATTTGGCTTGGATGCTCTTTACGGCCATCACGTCCCAATTGCCTTTGGTATCACTCAAGCAATTGGCCACACGCATTTGGTTTATCGTTCCTTATTACTTCGTGTTGGCCCACCTTTTCTTGAAGAGCGATCGTAACAAGCTCACTTTCTTGTGGCTTTTCCTGATTACCCTCACCATCGCGGCGATCTACACTCTGGTCATTCATAGCCAATACGGTTTCACGAAGAAGACATCCACCTGGGTAATGTTCCCGCTATTCAAAGAACATACCTCTTACGGCGCAGTTTTGGCCATGATGTATCCTGCCGCGATCTACCTTACCTTCAGAAGGAGCAGCTGGGGCTTCAAAGCAGCAGCTAGTGCTATGCTTGCTATCTTAACCTTGGCCATTATATTGAGTTATACCCGCGCAGCATGGCTTTCATTGGTCGGGGCCGGAGCAGTGTATTTGGTGTACCTCTTCCGCTGGTCTAAAACCACCGTTTGGTCCCTCGCAGGCACGGCCGTTCTTATTGCTGCACTGAATTTTTCTTGGATCTCGTCAAAGTTTGAAAGAAACACGACCGATTCATCCGACGACCTGAACGAACACGTCGCCTCAGTGACTAATGTTAGTACTGATGCCTCCAACCTAGAGCGTATCAATAGATGGAATTCCGCCATCCGAATGTTTAAAGACCGACCGGTTCTCGGCCATGGCCCTGGAACTTACATGTTCTTGTACGCGCCTTACCAAAAGCCTTCTGAGAAAACGATCATCTCCACAAATGCCGGTAATAGAGGGAATGCGCACAGCGAATACCTAGGGCCTTTAGCCGAATCTGGTGTTTTAGGTTTACTCACTTTTCTAGGTCTAATCATTACAGTCATTGCCGTTGCGGTCAATTCCTATGCGCGAGCAACGTCACCGCTACTGAAATCTCTGATTCGTGTCGCATTCTTAGGACTCATTACCTACTTCCTGCACGGTGTCCTCAACAACTTCTTGGATATGGATAAGGCGAGCGCACCATTTTGGGGATTCTTTGCTCTCCTCACGGCTATTTCAGTTAAATCTTCGGGAATATCGGTTAAATAAAGCGGAAAGAACAATTTGTTCGCCTAGTCAGTAAAAAAGTCCTTTAAGTGTCATTCGAGACACATAAAATGATCCATTCACAAAAAAAAACACTCAAAAGCACTAATTATTAGAGTTAACATTTGCATAATATTGGGAATAGTCTCACATTTAGGGTTGCTTAACATACGTTTAACAGAAAAACAGGTACAATGAAGAACAAATTGTCGCTGTGGTCAGTGTTGGCTTTCATGCTTACTGTAAACTTTGCGATTGCGCAATCAGTTTCAGGGGTGGTAAGTGACGCTGATTCAGGAGAGCCACTACCAGGGGTAGCGGTTTCGGAGAAGGGTTCTAACAATGCTACTTTAACCGATTTTGATGGTAAGTTTACCATCAATGTTGGTGATGGTGCAACGTTGGTATTCTCTTCTATGAGAATGGAAACAAAAGAAGTTGCTGCAACTTCAGATTTCCTACAAGTTTCACTGAACGGTACTAGCCAAAACCTCGACGAGGTGGTAGTAACGGCTTTGGGTATTTCTCGTGAGAAGAAATCCCTTGGTTACGCTACTCAAGAAGTCGATGGTGCGGAAGTGACTAAAGTGAAGGATGCAAACTTCGTAAACAGCTTGAGCGGTAAAGTCGCCGGTGTTGAAATCAAGAGTTCAGGTACTCTTGGTGGTTCAGCCAACGTGGTAATCCGTGGTTACAAGTCTTTGACTGGTAACAACCAAGCACTTTTCGTAGTTGATGGTGTGCCAATCTCGAACGCAACAGGTAACAGCTCAAATGTTGCTAGCGGTCGTGGTGGTTACGATTATGGAAACGCTGCCATGGATATCAACCCAGAAGATATTGAGAACATCTCTGTATTGAAGGGTGCGGCTGCAACAGCAATCTACGGATCTCGTGCTGCGAACGGTGTAGTTATGATTACTACCAAGAGCGGTAAAGCTGCAGGTGCTAAGAAAACTTTGGGCGTTACTGTAAATACAGGTGTAACTGTAGGGTCGGTTAACCCAGATACTTGGGTTCGTCACCAACAGTCTTACGGTCCAGGTTACGGTCCTTTCTATGGTCCTAATTACCACTACCTAGCGAATGGCGATAGTGTATTTATCGATGCACGTGCTACTCCTTATGATGTAGATGGTGACGGTACGAACGAATTGACAGTACCAATGGGTGAAGATGCTTCTTGGGGTCTAGCTGTAGATCCAAGTCTACAGATTTACGACTGGGAATCCATCCACCCACTATCAACTCAATACGGTCAATCTAGAGCCCACACTGCTCCAGGTGCTGGTAATGATGCAATGTCATTCTGGCAACAAAGCGTTACTCGTAACAATAATATTGCGATTGACGGTGGTGGTGAAAACTCTTCTTTCCGTCTTTCTGCTACAGATTTCACTCAATCAGGTATCGTTCCTGGTTCTGAAATCAAGCGTAGCAACGTTAGCTTTAGTGGTCGTTTCAACGCTTCAGACAAATTGACTGTAAGCGCTAAAGCAAACTACGTGAAGCAAGACGGTAAAGGTCGCTACGGTACTGGTTACGATTCACGTAACCCTAACCAAAGTTTCCGTCAGTGGTACAATGTATTGACAAACATGACTGCACAACGCGAAGAATATGAGAATTCTGGTGCAAACATCACCTGGAACCCTTACGGTTACGGTGCTGCTGCTCCTTACAAGCCTCACTACTTCGACAACTTCTACTTCTCTGCTCTTGAAAACTACTCTACTGATACGCGTAATCGTATTATTGGAAACATCATGGCAGAATACCAAATTAACGACTGGTTAAAATTGACAGGCCGAATGTCTGCTGATACTTACTCAGAATTGCGTGAAGAGCGCATCGCAGTATCATCTGTAGATGTTAGCCGTTACTCACGCAACAACCGCAACTTCACTGAGCGTAACAATGATTTGTTCTTGAACTGGAACAAGTACTTCGGAACTGACGGTGAAATTTCTTTTGCGGGTATGTTGGGTTACAACTCACGTCGTACTTCATTCAGCTCTATTGGTGCTGCAACTAACGGTGGTTTAGTTGTTCCTGGCGTTTACGCTTTGAGCAATTCTGTAGCTGCTCCAGCTGCTCCAGGTGAAACTGAATACCAGATTGGTGTTGATGGTATATTCGGTCAGGCTTCTTTCGGCTACAAGAACTTTTTGTACGTTGATTTGACTGCTCGTCAAGATCAATCATCTACGCTTCCAGTTGAAAACAATAGTTACCTATACTCATCTGCGACATTGTCGTTGATCTTCTCTGAGCTTGTTGATATCGACGGTTTGGACTTTGGTAAGGTTCGCTTGAACTACGCTAATGTAGGTTCTGATGCTCCTGCCCAAGCGTTGGTTGATGCTTACGGTATCGGTACACCTTTTAACGGTGTAACCTTAGCTTCTGCTCCTGGTACTCAGAACAATTCTGGTCTTCTTCCGGAAAACACTATAAGTACTGAAGCTGGAGTTGAGTTGAAGTTCTTGAAAAACCGTGCTGGTTTGGACTTGAGTGTATACAACTCGTCTACATTCAATCAAATCCTCCCTGCTCAGGTATCATCAGCAACAGGTACTTATTACAAGTACGTGAACGCTGGACAGATTGATAACTCTGGGGTTGAATTGAGCGCATACTTTACTCCGGTAAAAACTAGCGACTTCCAATGGGATGTAAATGTAAACTGGTCGCGCAACCGCAACAATGTTGTTGAGTTGTTCGGTGATTCAGAAACATTGCTTCTTGCTTCTGTACAGGGTGGTATCAATGTCACTGCTCGTGTAGGACAGCCTTACGGTGCTTTGGAGGGAACTACCTTCCAGAGAGATGCAGCAACAGGTGCTCCATTGGTTTATGAGTGGACTTCTAGCTGGAGAGGTGGTCACCGCTACTTGCGTGGTGCCGTAGGTCCTGTAGGAAATATCCAAGCCGATTGGAGAGGTGGTATTAACAACAGCTTCTCTTACAAGAACATTACGTTCTCAGCTTTGATCGATGCTCAAATGGGTGGTAACTTCTTCTCATTAGATACTTGGTACGGATATGCTACAGGTGTATACGACTTCCAGGCTGGTACAAATGCGAACGGTCATGCAATACGTGATTACGTTGAAAATGGTGGTGGTATGACTTGGGCCGATGTTCAAGCTTCTAACCCACACATCGAGACTCCAATCCTTTGGGACGGTGCAACGGTTGATGGTGACGGAAATCCTGCTGGTACCGGTTCTCCAGATGCTAGCTTGATGATGTACATGAACGGTTACGGTAACACACTAGGTTACGCACTTGCAGCTAATGAATTGCACGTATACGATGCATCTTTCGTGAAATTACGTGAGGTTGCAGTGACATACCAAGTTCCTACTAGCCAATTGGGTGATTTGCCTGTTGCTGGTGTAGATGTGAGCTTAGTTGGTCGCAACTTGGCTATCCTTTACAAAAACTCGCCTTTCTCTGATCCAGAAGCTGGTTTGAGTGCGGGTAACGTTCAAGGATACCAAAGTGGTGCATACCCAACATTGCGTGAAGTAGGTTTGAACTTGAGAGTTAAATTCTAAGAAGTAATTGAGATATGAAAAAGTTATTATTCGCTGCAGCTGCAGCACTAACAATCACTTCTTGTACTAGCGATCTAAGCGACCTAAACGTGAATGGCAAAGCTCCTGAGAGTGTACCTTCTGGTGCCTTGTTTGCCAACGCAGTAATGGGTTACTACGATTTTGACGCTGTACAAAATGTGAACTTGAACAACTTGCGTCTTTGGTCTCAGCACTGGACGCAGACTACATACACGGATGAGTCGAATTTCCAACTCAACGAGCGTGATGTAAACGGTAGCACTTTCGTACGCATGTACGTGACTGTAATCCGTGACTGTGAAGAAGCACGTACTGCTGTTATGAACGGACCAGAAAGTGCCGATGCTAAGGCTGCTTCTATTGCTGCTATTGAAGTAATGGAGGTAATGGCATACCAGTACTTGGTCGATTTATTTGGTGATGTTCCTTATTCTGAGG
>JAKMGS010000071.1 GCA_022424815.1 Schleiferiaceae bacterium
GTATCTTATTATGATGAATTGTTAAATATCTTGGATGAACATGATCCGGGTGACAGAACAGCTATGGAAATTATAGACCTTCTATCTTCGTAATAATGAGAATCCTTTTAGTCTTTTTTATTCTTTTTCACTTCAGCCTTTCTGCACAAAAAACTGAAGTTAGAGACTCACTGGATGGTCCTCGTGTCTTTTTATTCGCTGAAGATTTTTATTCGCGTGCCCAGGTCAAAGTGAAAAATGGATCCTACACATTAACAGGTTATGGAAAGGATACCACCTATATCAAACGCTATGGATCGGAGGATATACACCCGCTATACACTTTTCGAGCAGAGTTATTGATCAATAAACTAGAATTTGACTCTATTCAGTTTACCTCCAACGATACAATTGTTCTTAGAGTCATGAGAAATGGAAAATGGACGGAGGAAAGACCATATATAGGAATTCTCACATTACGCAACAATCTAATTTATATCGATGCCATTGGAAGGTGCTCGATGACCAATTATCTCGCTGGTGTTGTGGAGGCAGAAGGAGGGTTTGAAGGCAGAGGCAGTTATCTCCAAGCTCAGGCGGTTCTAGCCAGAACCTGGTTGATGAGTAATGAGAAAAAACACATCAAAGATGGATATCATGTCAAAGATGATCAGAGTTCACAGGCATTTAAAGGAGTTGCGCATGGAAAGCATGCCACTGAAATGATGGAATCCGTGTGGAGTGTAAAGGACACGGTGGCCCTCTATAATAATGAGCCAATTATTGGTTTCTATCACAGTAATTCAGGAGGACAAACAGTCTTGCCTCAAGATGTATGGTCTCAACCATTACCTTATTGCAGGTCGGTAATTGATCCTTTTTCTTTAAAAGGCTCTAAGGTGCATTGGACCAAGTCTTATACATGGAATGAATGGACAAAATATTGGTCTTCAGAGGGTATTGATTTCTCTACCGAGGAATGGACTAAGTTTTTTGAATCACTCTCATCTGATAGGTTGACACATTGGGTAATTGGGTCTAAAAGAATCAAATTAGAAACCGTGCGTAGGGATTTTAAATGGCGCAGTGCGTTCATTCAGTGTCAAGCGACTTCAACAGGTGTTACCGTGACGGGTAAGGGCTTTGGCCACGGTGTTGGTATGGCTCAGCAAGGGGCAATGCATATGGCTAAATCTGGCTTTACGTGGAAAGAAATATTGGATTTCTATTTCAACGATTTGACCTATGATTTAGTTAGAAACAACTAGATTTCCACAAAACTTTTTTTTCTATTCGGTAGTGACCAGTTTAATTGGATGCCACTATATCCATTATTCATTGTACTCATTGCCTTAGCCTTGCGTGATCAATACTCTATTTCTTTGGAATTAGTCTTAGGGTTTTTGTTGTGGTCACCGCGTTGGCGATATTTTAAACACGATGTATCACTACTCCTTCTCGCTCCACTCGTCTTTAAATTAGGCTCTGAGTTTATGCAATGGCGGACTTGGTACATTTTCGTGCCTCCACGAATTATTACAAATTTAGGCGAGCAATTGCAGTTTTGGTTGATTGAACAAATTTCACATGTATCTCATGGTTATCTCAATTCATTCCTTAACGCTGTATTAGTAGGTGTAAAAGGAGGGTTGGACCAAGAAACTACTGAGGCATTTGGAATACTTGGTATTCGGCATATGCTTGCGGTCAGTGGCTTTCATGTGGGAATTTGGACGAGTTTATTTTTGCCAATAACCAAGGTCCATCATCATAGATATTGGCAATGGATTGTGCAGTTGGGGCTGGTTGGGTATTTAATCATTTATGTGGCGGCGGTTGGGAGTGGACCTTCTGTTATACGAGCAGTCGGCTCTTTCATTTTAGCAAGAATTGCCCTGGTAAGACATTCTAAAATATCCTCAATGCACTGGCCTTTGACCATTGCTGTGGGCTGCTTTTTACTCAAACCTGATATGATCCAAGAACTAGGCTTTCAGTTAAGTTATGCAGCGGTCATTGCCATACTATTGTTTTTAAGGCAATCCCCTTGGGCAGATTTCTTACAGCATTATCAGGTGGTGAAACATGGAAAGCTACCATTTTGGCTTTTGACTATGCAAATTTCTGTGGCAGCTTGGATAGGCACATTACCGTTGGTGGTGTATTACTTCAACTATGCTTCGCCCTATTTTTTGATCGGAAACTTATTCATCGTGCCCATTTATATGATGTTTATTTGGACCGGGCTAACCGCAATACTCATTGGGCCTTGGATACCGATCGAATTTCTTGAATATTGGAATTCGATCTTTGAAATTTGGCATGAATTAGTCGTTGACTTTGCTTCTTTTCTTTCTGCCTAGAATCAATAACCTTTCCTCAAGCATCATGTTTGATACTTGTTCGAAGGATCCGTCGTAAAATAAGTGAATACTACCAGTTTCTTCACTGATGGAAATTGCGAGAGCATCTGTCCGTTCTGAAATACCTGCGGCTGCTCGGTGGCGCAATCCAAATTGTGAAGGAAGCTCACTGCTTTCACTTAGCGGGAGAATTGAGCCCGCGGATACAACAACATTACCTGTGATGATCGTAGCGCCATCGTGCAATGGGGCATTTTTAAAGAAAATACTTTCTAAAAGAATTCTACTTAAAGATGCATTGAGTTCATGACCGGTTCCTGCAAATGCACCCAGCGGATCTTTTCGCTCTAGTACAATAAGTGCCCCAATTTTATTCTTTGCTAATTGCTCTGCAGAAGCAGATATTATTTCAATGCTTTGCAAATCAGTTTGATCTGCTTTCCCCATTTTTAGTAGGTTACGCCAGCCCTGACGGCGCGTGAAGGTGGCAGATCCTACGACCAAGAGGAACTTTCGGATTTCCTGTTGGAAGACGATGACCAAAATGATGAATCCGACCCCCATAAAGGAGCCGAGAATTTCGCTCAGAAGGTTCATCTCCAAGACTTGGACCAAACTGTACAACAGGTAAATGGCGACCATACCGATGAGGATGCGAATGGCGGCCGTGCCTTTTAACAGGCGGTAGACTTGGTACAGCAAAAATGCTGCGATGATAATGTCGAGGGCATCGAGGACCCCAAAATTTAACGCTCCCATGATGGCAATAAATGTGGTACTCCTTCCGGGTAAAGGTGGGTAAACAAGGTAATGGTTTCTACGGCTTCTTTCACATCGTGTACGCGGAGGATCTGAGATCCGCCCACCAAGGCAGCCATGTGCAGGGCAGTGGTGCCGTTGAGACTTTGCATCGCATCACTCTCTAGGGCCTTGTAAATCATGCTTTTGCGGGAAATACCGGTGAGAATGGGTCGGCCCAACAATTGAAAGGCCTGTAATTCGCGCAGCAACCGGTAGTTGTGCTCCAAGGTCTTTCCAAATCCAAAACCGACGTCCACAATGGTGTCGTGAATACCCATCGCGTGCAACTTTGGCAGCTCCTGTGAGAAGAACTTCACGATATCCTGGGTCACGTGATTATAGGTCGGATTCTGCTGCATATCCTGTGGTGTGCCCTGCATGTGCATCATGATGTAGGGACAGCGGTGTGCGGCTATAACCTCATGCATTTTAGGGTCCAATGTTCCCGCGCTGATATCATTAATCATATGCGCCCCAGCGTCCAAAGCTTTCTGTGCCACTCCACTGCGGAAGGTGTCGATCGAAATGAAGGTCCCGGGAAACTCCGCCATCACGGCTTGCACCGACGGAAGAACGGCTTCCAAACGCGCCCACTCCTCATCTTCTGTGACGTGGTCGGCGCCCGGACGAGAACTATAGGCGCCAAGATCCAAAATGCGGGCACCCTCATCCAACATCTTACGTGCTTGGGTCGCGGCGGCTTCAGCAGTGCCAGTGCGGCTTTCCGCGTAAAATGAATCCGGGGTACAGTTGATGATACCCATCACCCAGGGTGTGGATATCGTGTGAATTGTCCCTTGCACATTGAGCATGAACTCCGTCATTGTTCTCGTATCTTCGTTGGTAACGCAAAGTTAAGTAATGAATACAGCTGACCAATTCGATGCCGTACTAGATAAATGCCACGGCTTATTTGAGAAAAAAGGAAAGGATTACGGAACCGCATGGCGCATCCTGCGTCTGCCTTCGTTGACGGATCAAATTTTTATCAAAGCCCAGCGCCTGCGCAGCATAGAAGAGAAGGGAACCCAGAAGGTGGACGACCCGCTAGAGGGTGAATTCATCGGGGTTTTGAATTATAGTATCATGGCGTTGATTCAACTCGAACGCGGGGTGGCCGAGCAGCCGGACATGAGCTGGGAAGAGGCCAGTGCGGCGTATTTGGCCAAGGCGAATGAGGCGAAGGAGTTGATGTTGCGCAAGAACCATGATTACGGTGAGGCTTGGCGCGACATGCGTGTTTCGAGCTTCACGGACCTGATCATCCAAAAGCTGTTGCGTGTAAAACAAATTGAAGATAATCAAGGCAAGACCTTGGTCAGTGAAGGCCTGGAGGCGAACTACCTCGATATGGTGAACTACAGCGTATTTGCGCTGATCATGTTTATGGAACGCCGCAAATAACAGGATTATGATCAAACGCATTCTCATTCCCGTCATTCAGTTTCTCGTAGGGGGGCTGTTCATTTTCTCAGGTTTGGTGAAGATGAACGATCCGGTGGGATTCTCCTTCAAGCTTGAAGAATATTTCAGTGAACCAGTCTTGAACATCCCGTTTTTGGAGCCTTTAGCGCTGCCGTTGGCCATTGTATTGGTCATCGTGGAGGTGTTGCTGGGGGCTGATTTATTGATGGGCATCAAGCGCCGTTGGACCATGGTGCTGCTCACTGGGATGATCGGCTTCTTCACGTTCTTGACTTTCTGGAGTGCTTATTTTAACCAAGTGACGGACTGTGGTTGTTTTGGAGATGCCATTCCACTCACCCCATGGGAGAGCTTCTATAAGGATGTGGTTTTGAGTGTGCTCATTGCGCTATTGTGGTGGGGCGAGAAGAGTCAGATTAATTTCTTGCCGAAAGTAGCGGCGCGTTTCTTGGCGCCGGTCATATTGTTGGTATGTATTGGATTCACCTACCACGTGATGAACCACCTGCCGGTGAAGGATTTCCGTCCGTATGCGGTGGGTGAGAGCATCATTGAAGGGATGAAACCTGCAGAGGAATTGGGTCTAGAACCCCCTCAATATGAAGTCATTTACACCATGGAACAGGAGGACGGCACGCGCACGGAGATTACCTCGGAGCAATATATCGATGAGAAATGGTGGGAGAAAAAAGAGTGGGTAATGCTTTCAGAATTGAGCAAGACAATCAAGATTAGCGAGGGTTACGAGCCGCCCGTGCATGATTTTAGTTTGATGTCGGACTACGGCGATATGACTGATAGTATTCTGGCGCTAGACGAAGTTTGGTTGCTCGTGGCCTACAATGTGGAGAAGACCCACGCTCAAGGATGGGAGAAGGTGGTACCGAAATTGGCCCAATTATCTCAAAACAACATCCCTCACGTGGTGCTCAGCGCTTCCATGCCGGAGGAATTACAGGCTTTAGGCATGCCGATCGAGACACCTTTTGCCTTTACCGACGAAACGACCTTGAAGACCATGGTGCGTTCTAACCCAGGATGGGTGGTGCTCCAGCGTGGTAGGGTCACTGCGAAATACCATTATAACGATACCCCGAATTGATCCGATTCACCCTTCAAAAAATCGCCCTCGCTGTGCTTACCCTCTGGGGTGTAGCGACGTTGGTGTTTTTGTTGTTTACGCTCGTTCCTGGTGATCCAGCGCAAATGATGTTGGGCAAGCGCGACGATCCTGAAGCCCTGGCAGCCGTGCGTGCGAAGTACGGGCTCGACCAGCCGCTGAGCGTGCAATATGTGCAGTATTTGGGCCGTATCTCACCTGTAAACTTCAGTGGGGAAGGCCCGCTGTTCAAGGCACCGGACTTTGGCGAGAGCTTCCAACGTCAGGGACAAAAAGTCAGCTCGTTAATAGGACAGACTTTCCCAAACACTGCCTTGCTGGCACTAGTGGCCATAGGTTTTGCCGTCGTGGTAGGCGGAGTACTTGGCGCCGTGGTGGCCTACAGGGAAGGAAGTATGTTGGACCAATTCCTCACTGCCTTCAGCGCCCTAGGAATGAGCTTGCCGTCCTTTTTTACCGCCGTCCTTTTTGCTTGGATTTTTGCGTACTTGCTAGGGCCTTGGACGGGGTTGAACCTGACGGGCTCCCTATATGCCGTGGACGATTATACCGGTGAGCGCTACCTGCAACTCAAAAACCTCATTCTACCGGCATTGACCTTGGGCATTCGTCCCATCGGCGTAGTGCTGCAACTTACCCGCAATAGCGTACTTCAGGTTGTCCAGCAAGACTTTGTGCGAACCGCAAGAGCCAAGGGCCTAAAGGAAGGCCGAGTCTTTTTCCGACACATCCTGCCGGTTGCCTCGAATCCCATCATTACGACCATCAGTGGTTGGTTTGCATCGCTCTTGGCCGGGGCGGTATTTGTGGAAATTATTTTTGGTTGGAATGGCATGGGGAAATTGCTCGTGGAAGCGTTAAATACTCGAGATTTGCCAATAACAATGGGGTGCGTCATGGTCATCGCCGCCATCTTCGTTTTCTTAACGACGTTAGTGGATGTGCTGTACGCAGTGCTCGACCCAAGAATACGAGCGGAATTATTTTAAGAACACACAACAACATCAATAAATAATCATGAGAAGAAAGATTGTAGCAGGTAACTGGAAAATGAACACGGCGTACAACGAAGCGATGGATTTGGTCGCAGAATTGAAGTCGTCGTTGACGGAAGAAGTCGTAGGAGAAACAGGTGTGATCATCACTCCTCCATCCGTGTTCCTGAGTGATGTCGTAAATGAATTGGTCGATAATCCATTCATCGCTGTCGCTGCACAGAACTGCCACGAACAAGATAATGGTGCCTACACTGGTGAAATCAGCGCCCCTATGTTGGCCTCTTTGGATTTGGACGCCGTCATTATCGGCCATAGCGAGCGCCGTCAATACTTCGGTGAGACCAACGAGAGCTGTAAGGTAAAATTAGGCCAGGCATTGAACAACGAATTGGCCGCGATCTACTGTATTGGTGAAATCTTGGAAGAGCGCAAGAGCGGCAACTACATGGACGTGATCCTCAGCCAATGTGCCGAAGGTCTAGAAGGCTTCTCAGAAGAAGATATGGACAATATCATCTTGGCTTACGAGCCGGTTTGGGCCATTGGTACGGGTGAAACTGCTTCTCCAGAGCAAGCACAAGAGGTACATGCCGGCATTCGTGCTTGGTTGGTAGAGCGTTTCGGCGGTGAAGCGGCCCAAGATATTTCGGTATTGTACGGCGGCTCATGTAAGCCAGGCAACGCGGCAGAGTTATTCGCACAACCAGATATCGACGGTGGTTTGATCGGCGGCGCCTCATTGAGCGCAGCAGATTTCACTGCGATCGTAAAAGCGAGAACCGAAGCCTAATGTCGGAAACCCCAGTGTACATTGAATTGACCGCAACGGTCGTTCCCTTGGAACCCTTCCGCGATGTGTTTATTGCACAGCTCGGGGAATTGGGCTTTGACACCTTCACCGATACCGAGGATGGGTTTCAGGCGTACATTTTAAAGGACCAATTCTCTTCTGATGCAGTCGCCGAGACCCTTCAATGGGATGGTGTTCAGGTCACTTATTCCTTGCAAGAAATCGAGCAAGTGAACTGGAATGCGGAATGGGAGAAAAACTTTGATCCGATTGATGTGGACGGTCGCGTGTACATCCATGCTCCTTTCCACACGCCAAAACAAGGCTATGAGCACCTAATGTTGATCGAGCCAAAGATGTCCTTTGGTACCGGCCACCACCAAACCACCCACATGATGATTCAGTGGACCTTGGAATTGTCGACCGAAGGCCTGCAAGTCCTCGACATGGGCTGTGGCACAGGGATCCTGGGCATCCTTGCCGGGATGCGTGGTGCGACTCACATTCACGGGATAGACATCGACACCTGGTGCGTAGAAAACACCTTGGAGAATGCACAGCGCAATGCCATTGCCATGAGCTGCGACCAGGGTGGGGCGGAAGCCATCAAGGACACCTATGATTTGATCTACGCCAACATCAACCTCAACGTGCTCCTCGCGGACATGGACGCTTATGTGGCCGCTTTGGCCGACGGCGGTACCATCTTGTTCAGCGGTTTTTACGAGGAAAATGTGCCTGCCCTTCGGGAATGTGCCGAGGGCGCCGGGCTAACCTATGAGGGGATCAAAGGTCGCGATCAGTGGCGCAGTGTTAAAATGAGAAAGTAATGCGAAGAATTGGACTGCTTGTTGCGCTTTTATTTAGCCTAGGGCTTCACGCTCAGAAGGCAGTTAAATTCTCTGAAATCGAACTTTTTCAGGAGGAATTCCTCGATATCGTTGATTTAAAAAAAGAGCAGAAAGCCCTCTTCAAAGACAGTCTATTACCAAATGCTGTGTTGGCAGCAGACGAATACGGAGAACTATGGATTGATTTAAGCAATCAAATGATTCGTAAGCGTCTCGTACAGTCAGAGGTTTGGGAAGAACTCATTAGACTAATCTACGGAACATATGAGGGTGAAGCAGATGGCAATTCGAAGCAAATGGTCGAGCACCTCTTGAATTATTCAAAAAAGAATTCCTCAAAAAACCTTAAAGACTACATACACCTAAACTATCTCAATTATAACAAGCACATTTTCAATGATGAGCGGAAATTACTCTGGAGTGCCCCAAATGCCTTGTGGAATCTAGGGTTTAATGACGGTAGTCCAGTCTATAGTTTCGATTCAGAAGATATTTTTGGTTTGTACAGGGAGGATACCACAGAGATTTTCGGTGCTACATTCAAATACTATCCCGAACAAAATGAAATTAAAGGTTCTGGAGGCACCGTTTTTTGGACAAGGTTCAATATTCCTGCGGATGAACGATATGCAATATTGACTTCTTGGAATATTGATATTACCAAAGCCGGTTACAAGGCGAAAGCAATTTTATACGCTCCAGCGTTATATC
>JAKMGS010000072.1:0-1929 GCA_022424815.1 Schleiferiaceae bacterium
ATATTGGACCAAACGCTCCATAGACTCTACATTCAGTTTTGCCTCTTTTTCGCCGCTTTTTGACATTTTTTTGGCTTTTTCAAGTCGTTTTTCAATCGTTTCGAGGTCTTTTAGCTGTAATTCAGTATCAATGGTCTCTTTATCACGGATCGGATTGACACTGCCGTCGACGTGGGTAACATTTTCGTTTTCGAAACATCTAAGCACATGGATAATGGCATTGGTTTCACGGATATTCCCCAAGAATTGGTTCCCTAATCCTTCCCCTTTCGAAGCACCGCGAACCAGACCCGCGATGTCCACGATTTCTACGTTGGCAGGTTGTACGCTTTCTGGGTTGACCAATTCTGATAAGCGCTCCAAACGCACATCAGGCACGGTCACTTGACCCACATTGGGTTCGATGGTACAAAACGGATAGTTTGCCGCCTGCGCTTTTGCGCTAGACAAACAGTTGAATAAAGTACTCTTACCTACGTTCGGTAAACCGACAATGCCACATTTCATAATTCGAAGATTAAGGGCGCAAAGATAGTCCGATTCTTTGTTAGCAACGTGTGTATATGTGGTCAATCAAAAAAATTACCCCACGGGCAACATACCTTATTTTTGAACGTATTAGAAATAACTCTCCTCTTATGTCAGCACAAGACCTACAAGCCGTCGTATCACAAGTCCGCAGAGATATCGTAAGAATGGTTCACTCCGTAAATTCTGGACACCCTGGAGGTTCTTTAGGATGTACCGAATTCCTTGTCGCACTGTATTTCGAACAGATGAACCACGATGCCAAATCATTTTCAATGAATGGCGTGGGCGAAGATCTATTTTTCTTATCCAACGGACATATTTCACCAGTGATCTACAGTGTGTTGGCACGCGCCGGGTACTTCCCCGTGGTAGAATTGGCCACCTTTAGAAAAATCAATACTCGCCTTCAAGGACACCCTACTACACACGATAACCTCCCTGGAATTCGCATCGCTTCGGGTTCACTAGGACAAGGCATGAGTGTGGCTATCGGTGCTGCCGAGGCGAAAAAACTCAACAAAGACAACAGTATCGTGTATACGCTCCACGGCGACGGCGAGTTGCAAGAAGGACAGATTTGGGAAGCGGCCATGTATGCCTCTGCAAAGAAAGTAGATAACCTGATCTGTACCGTAGATGTGAACGAAAAGCAAATCGACGGTTCTACCGACGAGGTATTGGCCATGGGTTCTTTGCACGCAAAATTCGAAGCGTTCGGATGGCAAGTACTTACCATTGAACAAGGCAATGATTTGAATGCCATCCTAGCCACATTATCGGAGGCGAAGGCCGCCACAGGTCAGGGCAAACCTATCTGCATCCTGATGCACACAGAAATGGGCAACGGAGTAGACTTCATGATGGGCACTCACAAATGGCACGGCGTAGCACCAAACGACGAACAATTGGCCAGTGCTCTTACTCAAAACGCTGAAACATTAGGAGATTATTAATTGATGAAACGCCTCACCGCCATAATCCTATTGTTGAGTATTTCAACTTCTCTGTGGTCTCAAAACGAACCAGATAAGGAACCTCCACCCATGACGCGAATACTTTTTGTTTTCGATGGGTCGCAGAGTATGTACGGAAGATGGGAAAGCGGTACGAAAATTCAGGTAGCCCAAAAATTAATGAGTCAAATGCTTGATTCCTTACAGGCTATTCAGGAAGAATCGAATTTTCAATTGGCCCTGCGTGTTTACGGACATCAAAAACCTGTACCTCCTCAAGATTGTTCAGATACTCGTTTAGAGGTAAGATTTGGCCCGGGAAATATTGCCAAAATTAAAAGTGCGCTCAAGGCCATCAATCCTATGGGCACGACACCTATTGCGGGTTCATTGATGAAGTCTGCCGACGATTTCCCACCGTGCGAAGATTGTCGCAATATCATAA
>JAKMGS010000072.1:1939-8992 GCA_022424815.1 Schleiferiaceae bacterium
CACAGATGGGATTGAAGCCTGCGATGGAGACCCTTGTATAGTGAGCAAGAAACTACAAAGACAAGGAATCATCCTTAAGCCTTTCGTTATCGGTATTGGAATGGATCAGAACTTCAAGGAAAGTTTTGAGTGTGTAGGCACCTATTACGATGCTTCTGATGAGAACACTTTTAAAAATGTCTTAGGTGTGGTGATTTCACAAGCTTTAGACAATACCACAGCTCAGATAAACTTGCTCGATATTAATGGGAAACCGACAGAAACGGATGTACCCATTATCCTTTATGACCACACTTCTCAGAAGTTAAGAAAGAGCTTCATTCATACCCTCAATTACAAAGGACAGCCGGATACATTAATTTTAGATCCTCTGGTAACCTACGATATGGTGGTGCATACCGTTCCCCCTGTTCGAGTGGATAGTATTGTCATCTATCCTGGTACTCACACTCATATAGGAGCCGCTACCCCACAAGGACGATTGGAACTTAAATCAAATTCGAGATATAATAATGATGTAGCCTGCATCATAAAATCACATGGGAAAAATAAAATTTTACACGTCCAATCATTTGGAAGCTCACAACGTTATTTGAGCGGCACGTATGATTTAGAAATTTTAACGCTTCCTAGAATCATTCAAAAAGGGATTAAAATAGACGCTAGCGCGACTACAACTATTGCCATCCCTCCGCCTGGAATGGTCACCTTAAAAATGGGAACAAGTGGCTATGGATCCATATTCGTAGAGCGCCCGGATGGCTATGAGTGGGTGACTGATATCAATACAAATTCAGAACGCGAAGTGTTACAACTTCAACCAGGTAAATACATGGTCGTATTCAGGAGTAAATATGCCCAAGAAACAGCCTACAGTAAAACGAAAGAGTTTAAAGTCAGCTCAGGCTCTTCAACTATAGTGAAAATCAACTAAGAATGAAAAAGTACACCAACACAGGTAACAAGGATACGCGTTCGGGATTCGGCGCCGGATTACAAGAATTGGGCAATGAGAACAATAATGTAGTGGCGCTTTGTGCCGACCTCACCGGTTCCTTGAAAATGAATGCTTTCGCGGATGAGCACCCGGAAAGATTCTTCCAAGTAGGTATTGCTGAAGCCAATATGATGGGGATCGCCGCGGGGTTGACCATTGGCGGGAAGATTCCCTTTACCGGAACGTTCGCCAACTTCTCGACGGGACGCGTGTACGATCAAATCCGTCAAAGCATCGCATATTCCGGTAAGAATGTAAAGATCTGTGCTTCACACGCCGGACTTACTCTTGGGGAAGACGGTGCGACGCACCAAATCTTGGAAGATATCGGCTTAATGAAAATGTTGCCACACATGGTCGTGATCAATCCTTGTGATTACAACCAAACCAAGGCTGCTACCAAAGCAATCGCAGGGTACGAAGGACCAGTATATTTGCGTTTCGGACGCCCTTCTGTGGCAAATTTCACTCCTGCTGACGGTGCTGGGTTCACCATTGGAAAAGCGGATGTATTGACCGAAGGAACTGATGTAACGATCGTTGCGACGGGTCATTTGGTTTGGGAAGCTATTCAAGCGGCTGAAGCACTCGAAGCTCAAGGCATCAGCGCAGAAGTCATCAATATGCATACCATTAAACCTCTAGATGAGGCGGCTATTCTGGCTTCAGTGGGTAAAACCGGCTGTGTAGTAACAGCAGAAGAGCACAACCGCTATGGCGGCTTAGGTGAAAGTGTTGCTCAGGTGTTGACCACCAACCACCCTGCTCCACAAGAGTTCGTAGCAGTGAACGATAGCTTTGGAGAAAGCGGTACCCCGGCACAACTCATGGAGAAGTACGGACTGAATGCTGAAGCTATTGAGGCAGCAGCCAAAAAAGTAATAGGCCGTAAATAATCGATTAAACCTTTTGTACCTTCTTATCATCTAAAGAATGATGGAGGCACAAAAAGACATTCAAAGCCTCCTGTTGCGCCAGCAATGGGAGGCTTCTTTTTATCAAATTGTAGAGCAGTTCAGCGAACGGCTCTATCAATGCGCTTTCGGTATTCTAGGAAATCACGACGATGCCAACGACGCGGTGCAGGAAGCCTTCATCAGTATTTGGAAAAACCTCCACAAATTTGAGGGCAAGAGTGCTATTTTCTCTTGGTGTTATGCCATTGTGCGCAACCAAAGTTTGTCGGAACTGCGCAAACGCGGGAATAGGTACATGCAAGATGTGGAGGCGCAAGTGGATTTGAAAGATGGGACGGCGCTGCGTTGGACGGCGGAAGAGATCGAGGACCAATTGGCCCATGCCCTCTCCCTACTTCCAGACAAACAGCGTATGGTCTTTGAACTGCGCTATTATCAGGACATGCCGTACGATGCGATGGCCGAACTCACCCAAACATCCGTAGGTGCTTTGAAAGCGAGTTATCATCATGCCAAGGAAAAAATTGGCCATCAATTAACCCAAGCATTAAACCTTCCGTAAACTTTTACATCTAACTACTAATGAAAACAACGCCAAAACATACGATGCCACCCGGCTACCATGATGCGCTCAAAGCCGCGCTCCATGGCATTCCCGAGGCACATCCGGTGGATCGGAACACGGAAAAGCCTCGTGTCCGCCCTGTGGTGTCCTTGTGGCGCTATGCTGCCGTTGGTGTTGCTGCAAGCTTGGCTTTGCTCCTCTTTTTCAACACGTCGCCCTCTGACCCAGCGCTATCGGAGATCACCGCCCTTGAATTGTACGAGCTAGGCTATATGGAGGTTGAGGATATCATAGATTTGACGGAGCCTGATTCCCTTAACTTTCTAGATGCTGCAATCGAGCTAGAACTATTAATGAATTATACTAATCCAAACGATTATTTATACGAGTTATGAAAAATAGAATCTTAACCCTCTTGATGCTTACCTCAATAATGGCCGTAGCACAGCCTGAAGGACACCGTGGTGATTTCGAAGAGAAACGCGAAAAGATTGAAGCCATCAAAGTGGCTTTCATCACCGAACAAATCGACCTAACTGTCGAAGAAAGTCAAAGCTTTTGGCCGGTGTACAATGAAATGTCAGATAAGGAGCATGCTTTGCGCAAAGCGCAGCGGGATGACTTTAATGGACTGAAAGATTTTGAAAACGCTACAGATAAGGAAGTAGAAAAAGCCATTACCGAATTAGCCGACTTATCTGTACAGATTGAAGAACTGCGCAAAAGTTATTTACCCAAATTCATCGACATCATTGGCGCGAAGAAAACTGCCCAACTCATGAAGGCCGAGAAAGAATTTGGTAAGCGTCTCATGGAACGTATGAAAGGGGGTAATCGCCCGGATCGTGAAGGCCCTGGCGGACGCAGACCGATGCGATAAAATGACCTAAACCTCCCAAGCCTAATATTGCTGCGGGCGGTGCTTTGCGCCGCCCGTTTCTTTTGACTCAAAAATGGCGCGCCCTTCCCTATCTTCGCAATATGGCGAGCATCCGTGAACTCTTCTTATCCAACGTTGCCCAAGTTGTAGACCAGCCCTCCGGCCTCGAAATCGAGCGTGCCGAAGGCGTATACCTCTATGGACCGGATGGGAAAGCCTATCTCGATCTAATTTCGGGCATTAGCGTCAGTAATGTCGGGCACAGCCATCCTCATATCGTACAAGCGGTGCAGGCACAAGCTACTAAACATATGCACCTGCAGGTGTACGGTGAATTTGCGGTGACTTTGCAAGCGAAATTGGCCCAAAAAGTACTTTCCAAATTACCGCCCTCCTTTGGAAGTGTGTATTTCGGAAATAGCGGCGCAGAAGCCATCGAAGGCGCACTAAAGGTGGCAAAGAAGTTCACGGGGCGCACGGGGCTAATCAGTTGTGAGCACAGTTACCACGGCTCGACACATGGGGCTTTGAGCATTCAGGGTTCGGAAGAATTTAAACAGGGGTATTATCCGTTGTTGCCGGACACGTACTTAATGCGCTACAACAACTTTGACGACCTCGAGAAAATAGGTCCAAAAACTGCTGCAGTGGTGGTCGAGGCAGTACAAGCCGAATCCGGATATTTTCCCGCCAATCCTATTTGGTTGCAGACCTTGAGAGCGCGCTGTACAAAAATGGGCGCCTTGCTCATCTTGGATGAAATTCAAACAGGCATGGGGCGCACGGGTACTTGGTTCGCCTTTGAGCAGTACGATATTGTTCCAGATATCCTCTGCTTGGCCAAGGGTTTTGGCGGCGGTATGCCTTTGGGGGCTTTTATCGCGCCTAAGCACATCATGGACGTGATCAAAGCAAATCCCATTTTAGGCCACATCACCACCTTTGGAGGGCATCCCGTGAGTTGCGCGGCGAGCTTGGCGGCCTTTGAGGTGATTGAATCTAATCCGCACTGGATGGAAGAGTTGGCACAGAAGTCAGCGTTGATCGAGAGAAAATTGGACCATCCAAAAATCAAGGCACTTACCGGAAAAGGGCTCATGTATTGCGTGCATTTGGACGATAGCGCCGATGCTGGAAAGGTCATTGCTTATTTGGAGGAGCACGGGGTGATTTCCGATTATTTCCTGTTCGCCGGCAATGCCGTGCGCATCTCTCCCCCGCTTCCGATCTCGTTGAAGGAACTGGACCTGGGACTTCAAACTATTTTAGACGCTTTGGATACTATCTAAAGGCTTCTTTGGGTACATCTAGAATAACCTTTGTACAACGACCCAAGGCAGACCATCACCTTTGCCGGCGTGTTATTGCTCTTTGCAGCACTGTTCACCCTAAGAACTAAGCCCGCCGCGAAATAAGCATTCAAAAAGTCGCCCCTCGGGGCGACTTTTTTTATTCCTTCATCCACTTCATCGTTCGACCGTCGTCCAATCGCAGCAGGTACATCCCCGCCGCATAATGTCGCACATCGAGCAGTGTGGAATTGGACCTTAAAAACCCTGTTGCTAAAACTTTTCCTGAAACACTTAGCAACTGGTAGCCAACAGGGCTTGTAAAATCATCTATGGTAATCTCCAGATCCTTTTGCGTAGGAATGGGACGCAATGAAATACCATAGTCGTACACTGGAACATCCATGTAGAAGTAGAAACAAGCAGAGGTATCTGAACAATAGCCTGGCTTCACGATAATTGCAGCATAAAATCCTGTATCAGGAGCCTGCAAAAACTCATTGCCTGGGTTCAGGGTATCCGCACCCATCGTGGTATCTACAAAAGCGCCCGTGTTACAGTTGAACCAGTAATAGGTGGCGCCTGTATCCAATCCCAATACAGCCAATACATCAATATAAGGTGCTAACCAAATAGACCCCGTATCCACCGTGGGCAAGTACTCTACCCTTCCCGTTACAATAGAATCACACCCCAATGCAGTCACTCCGTTGTAGACCACTGTACCTGTATCCGTGCGCCACGTATCTAAATAGAATACGCTGTCGCCGGCACAAATTCCTGCTGCAGCGATGGTAGTGTTGACTGTGGCGTTCACCAAAACCGCTTGTACAACTACAGAATCACAACCGGCTGGAGTTGATAACGAATCATACAACGTGGTTGCCGTCGTTACCCAAGTTCCGAAGATTTGAACACTATCGCCTTGGCATATACTCAAAGAAGGTAAAGTATTGAGAACGGGTGCCGTATACTGAACACTTTGCTGCACTATTGAATCACATCCAATAGGTGTTGATAATGAATCGTAATAGGTACCCGATTGACTCACCCACTGCCCAAAAACTTGTACGCTATCTCCTGGACAAATATTCTGTGTCGCAAGAGTTGTGACGGGTAAATTACATTGATCTACAAGGTTTATTGAGGCAAATCCTCTATTCGAATTTCCATGATTACCAAAACTAGTACCTCCTTTTGCCCATATGAGATTGATTGACCCTCCGTTTGAAGAGAACGAATAGTGGTTGCCTGTTGCACCGGCTCTAGCACGGTCTATATAGGCGGTTCTTGTACCACTTGCCGTTACTGCACTGTAAGAAATAGATGAACTCAGAGCATTCCCACCTTGATGATTGCCTAGTTTACGTTCCACCACAGTACCATTGGCATTAACAACTATGGTGTAGGTATTAGTCATGCTCGTTGCACCGAAGCCAACTGCATAATAACCGCTTGAAGGCCCACTAAACTCCATACTAATGCTATCAGTATTCGTATTCAAAGAAATATCTAGGCTCATTGCAGCCCCCCCCAGTTGGGTGGATCCGCTGTAAATTTGACCGCTTGAAGGCATTGCCATTAATAAAGCGCCAAAAAGAAAATATCTCATCATAATCATATCCTAAAATAAAAAAACCCTCGGCAAGGCCGAGGGTTCATATTTCAGTCGATATTCTTAAGCTTGACCTGTAGGTCCGCCAAAGTTCAAAGGAACTTGTGGAGGCTCATGGGTCTGTACATTCCCAAAGTTCTGCTCGTATCTCGCCACATTCTCTCCCAATGCCTGAAGCAAACGCTTCGCATGCTCTGGAGTTAGAATCACTCGCGACTGAACTTTCGCTTTCGGAACGCCTGGCATCATTTGAATAAAGTCCAACACAAACTCCGTCGGGCTATGATTAATGGCGACCAAGTTGCTGTACACACCTTGTGCCATTTCTTCGCTCAACTCAATGTTGATTTGTTGTTGTTCGTTATTCTGTTCAGCCATTGCTCAATTATTCTACGTCAGCAGCCATTGTTTCCTGCATCTTCTCGTACTCTTCTTGAGAACCTACCACTGTAGCGCGGTATTTCTTCAAACCTGTACCTGCAGGGATCAAGTGACCCACAATAACGTTTTCTTTCAAACCTTCTAAAGTATCCTCCTTCGCGTTTACAGCGGCCTCGTTCAATACTTTGGTCGTTTCCTGGAACGATGCCGCAGAGATGAATGATTTCGTCTGCAATGAAGCACGAGTAATACCTTGAAGCACTGGTGAAGCTGTAGCTGGACGTGCATCACGCGCTTCTACCAACGCCTTGTCCTCACGTGTCAAGATGCTGTTTTCATCCCGTAGATCACGAGCTGTGATGATTTGCCCCTCTTTCAAGTTGCTGCTCTCACCTGCATTCTCTACTAC
>JAKMGS010000169.1 GCA_022424815.1 Schleiferiaceae bacterium
TGATTCTCGCCAGGCCCAGCTTGCGGCTCCCGCCACCCTAAAGAAAGTACCACCGCGACCAGCGTTGCAACGGCAGCACCTACGATCAAGCTTTGGCCAAAAGGAAAGTCAAAAACGACGTAAGAAACTCCCATAGAAACAATGCTAAACAGTGCGGCTACAGCAATTATTCCAGAGGACTTAGGTGCAGTATCTTTCATTTTAAACTCCAACAATCTTACTTCATGGAAACAGAAAACATCATTTAAAGTCATTAAACAAGAATTTTGAACAACAGCGTATTACAGTGCCTTGAGATTCAATGGGCAAATTTGTCGCTCACCTAGATGAACCATAGCCCCACATCATTATCCCTCTACGCTGCAATTTTCGGTTTTGATCACTTAGCCTAAAAAGTAGTCTGTAGTCCCATTGGGGCCAAACCTTCATTAGAGCCTTAACGAGTTAAACCCCTCCACAGACCACTTCAGAATGGTATCTCAGTTACACTGGGTGCAACAATCAGGTAGACCTTAGCCAATAAGGCAGTAGCTATGATGATTAGGCAGATTTGTGCGGTTCGGTTTTGCATGGGTAGAGTTAACCACAGATGAAAGCTGTCTAGGAAGCGCAAACTTGATAGGCTAGCACCTAAGCAAATTTTTATATTCAACGTGATAACTCTGATGCCGCCAATTGGGTAAGCGCCGCTGCTGAAAGATCTACTTTATATCGTCACTCTAAGGCTGGCGGCGGCGATGTATCGCACCCCGTCAAATGTTTCTACAACCACTTTGAGATTGGTCTGAAAGTAAGATCCAATTCCAGACATCAATTTCATTGTTTTAAATTTTGTAACCCACCATGATATACTTAGGACCACATCGTTCATGAAAGCTCAAAAATGCGAAGCACAAAAACCATCCATGTAGTGTCTTGCCACGCCGAAGGTGAAGTTGGGGACGTCATCGTTGGAGGGGTCGCGCCACCACCCGGCGAAACGCTTTGGGAACAACGCAACTGGATCGCAAAAGATCAAACTCTCCGCAACTTTCTTTTAAATGAGCCACGAGGCGGCGTATTCCGTCATGTGAACTTATTGGTGCCAGCCAAACATCCTGAAGCTCTGATGGGCTGGATCATAATGGAACCGGAAGACACACCACCGATGTCCGGCTCAAATTCGATTTGTGTTGCCACGGTGCTGTTGGACAGTGGAATTGTTCCTATGGTCGAACCCATAACAGAAATGGTCCTTGAGGCACCTGGTGGCCTCATCCGCGTTCGGGCAAACTGCCGTGACGGGAAGGCCCGAAGCATCACGGTTCAGAACGTACCTTCTTTCGTGGGTGAACTTGCACTTAAATTGACTGTGCCTGGATTTGGGAATATCCTGGTAGATACTGCCTATGGTGGTGATAGCTTCGTTGTCGTAGACGCGGCGCGGCTTGGCCTCAACCTAGAAGCTTCATGCGCAGATCGTTTGGCCAAAGTTGGTGTACAAATCACCAATGCCGCTAATGAGCAGCTGAACTTTCACCACCCCGAAAATAATGAATGGGATCATTTTTCGTTTTGTCTTTTTGCTGGACCGTTGGAGCGTGAAGGCAATCAAATGCGTACAAAAGCTGCCGTTTCGATTCAGCCAGGAAAAATCGATCGATCGCCAACTGGAACTGCCTTGTCTGCTCGAATGGCCTTGCTGCATCATTCGGGACTAATAGGGATTGGAGACTCTCTTACGGTCCAATCCATAATTGGCTCTGAGTTTCAGGGAAAAATATCAGATACAACAATGGTTGGTGACAAATTGGCGATTATCCCGGAGATTACTGGTCGCGCTTGGATAACCGGCACCCACCAACATATGCTTGATCCAGATGACCCTTGGCCTGAAGGTTACCGCTTGACTGATACATGGCCATCTTTCGGATCAACGTTATAGGGCGTCATTCGAATTTGTCAGACGAATAAAACTTCATATCGGGTTGCTTGTGCAGCTTAAATCTATGCGGTCAATAGTTGACATCATTCAGCTAGCGCGGCGTCCTGTGCGTCTCAACCAGTTTTAGTCCAACCGAACATTCAAATTAAATTACTTTTAATTCAATTTCTTGAATAAATAGAAATGTACTTCTTGACTTCTCTGCTAAAAATAGCACCCTGATGGTCTGACAGCTGTGGAGTATCGCTATGATGACAGCGCTTAATTTATCAAAACTGAGCGTTATTCTTTACTTTCTTGCAACAGCGCTTTTTGCTCAGACTGGAGGTGAGCGGATCCGCTTAGCTGGAACCGTTGTTGCAGACAATATGACTGGGCTGTCTTATCGCGTTCGTGGTTGTATCACGTCCATTTCAAAAGAGGCTACAAACACAGGCAGCGCTGCTGTTAACCAGGAACTTATTAAGCTGGACGATCGTGTGGCTAAGATGGCAGTAGCAACGGCCGTAGCTCGAGTCAAAGATTTAGAGGCTGAAGTTGGCGATAGCGAATTCAGTATTACCACAGTCCACGCTGAAATCATTCGCGTCCAAGAAGAGCAAGCCTTTGTGGTACGAGAATTTGAGAGGACACGTCTCTTGTTTCAAAGAGGGCTCGTGAATGAGACTACTTTGGAAGCGGCAGCACGGCGAAAAATGGAGGCAAATTTCGCCTTGGAGAGGATACAAGAGGACTTGCAACGCGCTCTGTCTGGAAAATCGCGCGCAAAAATAGCTTTAGATATCGGGCTTTTAGAGCTGAATGCCCGTCAATCTGACCTCGAAGAATTTACAATCCACGCACCCTTCAGAGGAGTTTTATTGAATTTTAATCCAAAAGTTGGTGACTGCGTATCACAAGGCGCCTTAGCGGCACAGATTTATAAGCCAAACGACAAGAGCGTAGAGACCTTTGCATTCATGAACAACCTTGTTGATGCAAACCAATTTGGCCTTACTATAGGCAACCCTGTGCAGGTGATCCGGGTGAATGGTGCGAGCTGTCCAGGAAAAATTTCGCTCGTAGGAACGGAGGCGAATCTGGAGACCCAGAGCGTCAAGGTCAGAATAAAATTGGATCCCAATTGTGCAGTTGAAATGTTCTTGAATGAGGGCGTCAAAATAGACCTCACACCCAACGCAAGATGAAACGTCATAACAACATTTGGAGCTGTCAAAATAAATGAGAACGCGCATATGAACCGCCGCATGGAGCGACATAAGAGGGAACAACCGAGGAATATCTTAGCGTGGATATTCTTAACCTTAAGGGTGGGCTAATTGTGCCCAAGG
>JAKMGS010000170.1 GCA_022424815.1 Schleiferiaceae bacterium
CGTAGATGCGGGTGACCTCGGCGAGAAAATCGTGAAGTGGTTCGGTGCTATGCGTCCAGTGGATTTGAACTCATTCTAAGAGAAGAACTATTATGAAATTGAAATCATACCTCTCTATCGTTTTAACCGTAGCCACCTTCAGTTTTGTCACTGCGGGTAACCCACAACGTGCGGGTTCAGCGGGCGCTTCGGAACTTTTAATTAACCCCTATGCGCGTTCAGCTGGTTGGGCCTCTGTGAATGTTGCCGGTGCAACAGGTATGGATGCAACCTTCCTAAACATAGCAGGTATTGCAGCCTCTAATTTGAACACTGAGGTTACTTTCAGCAATACACAATGGTTGGTCGGTGCCGGTATAAACATGAACGGTGCAACTCTTGTACAGCGCGTTAGTGATGTGGGCTTTCTTACCATGGGGCTGAGCGCCTTTGATTATGGGGAGTGGGAAGTAACCACTGAAGATCAACCAGAAGGTACAGGTGCAACCATTAGCCCTCAAAGTTTGGTGATCAATATGGGTTATGCTCAAAAGTTTACCGAAAACATTTACGGGGGTGTTAATGTGAAAATGTACAGCAGCTCTATTTCGAACCTGAATACCAATGGCGTTTGTTTTGATGCAGGTGTTCAGTACCGCACCGGTGATAACGATAAGTACAAGTTTGGTATTACGTTGAAGAATGTGGGGCCAAGTGTTACCTATCAGGGTGACGGTTTTGGGGTGACCTTGCCTGTACCGACCTATGGTGTAGCTTATTCTCAAACGTTTGAAAGTCGTTCGGCGAAGTTTGAATTACCGACTCAATTGAGCATTGGCGGTTCGTACGATTGGTTGTTGTCTAAAGGTAAAGTGACGGGAGCATTGAACTTTAGTTCAAACGCCTTTGAGAAGGATACCTACCACGCTGGTGTTCAGTACAGCTTGAAAGAATTGTTCCAATTACGTCTAGGATATAAAGTGTTTGATAACCGCGCAGACGACCTCGGTACTTCTGCTATTTCAGGCATCTGTGGTGGATTTAGCTTCAATGTTCCTACTTCGGACGAAGGAAGCTTCGCCATCGATTATTCGTACCGTGGGACCACATCTGCTTTTAGTGGAATTCATTCAATGGGAGTACGCATTACCTTGTAATTCGGAAAGTTATATACCTTTGCAGTATTAAAGTTAAAGAGAGGCCGTTTGGCCTCTTTTTTAGTAAGACTATTACAGAAATGTCATCAGTAAGTTATTACACCCCTGACGGGTTGAAAAAGTTACGTGCGGAATTGGACCACATGAAAAGTGTAGAACGTCCGCATATCTCAAATCAAATCGCTGAGGCGAGAGATAAGGGAGATTTGAGTGAGAACGCAGAATACGACGCGGCGAAAGAAGCTCAAGGGTTGTTGGAAATGAAGATCGCCAAACTTGAGGATGTCTTGGCCAATGCACGCGTACTGGACAGTGAGAACATCGATCTATCAAAGGTTGGTGTCTTGACCAAAGTCAAATTGAAAAACGTTGCCAACGGTGCTACCATGACGTACAGCCTCGTGGCAGAAAAAGAAGCAGATATCAAGCAAAGTAAGATCTCTGTGAGCAGCCCTATTGGCAAAGGTCTTCTTGGAAAGCGAGTAGGAGAAATTGCTGAGATTCAAGTGCCTCGCGGTACTATGAATTTTGAAATTCTCGAAATCACCATGGCCTAGAATATGTCGAGCATCTTCACCAAAATTATCGCTGGAGATATTCCTTGCTACAAGGTGGCAGAGGATGCCCACAACATTGCCTTCTTAGACATTCGTCCTTTAAAAAAAGGCCATACACTCTGTGTGCCGAAGGTTGAGGTAGACGAACTATATGAATTGCCAGAGGAGGATTACCAACGACTCATGTCTTTTAGTCAACGCGTGGCTCAGGCGCTTAAGAAAGCGGTGCCTTGTAAGCGAATAGGATCGATGGTCTTAGGGATGGAAGTACCCCATGCGCATTTACATCTGGTGCCTATTGAGGCTGAACATGAGTTAAGCTTCGCGAATACGCCCTTGTCCTTGAGTAGTGAGGAAATGATGTCCATAGCGGCGTTTATTTCAGACGCTCTGGATTCTGCTGAATAAATTGTTCCCAATTTCCACTCCGGCCTTTTTTGCCGGAGTTTTTTTTGCTCCCTGCGCCGTGTTTTGGGGCTGTGATCCCAGTGGTTTGGTTGTGGTGACATACAGCCACTGCAAGGGCATCGGAGGCGTCCAAATAATTGTGCTCCACTCCAGGAAACATTGCCTTAAGCATTCCGCTGACTTGCTCCTTACTAGCGTTCCCGTTTCCTACGATACTTTGCTTGACCAATCGCGGGCTGTATTCAAACACGGGAATCTGCTTCGATAGAGCGGTGGCCATACAAACGCCCTGCGCACGACCAAGTTTCAGCATGGACTGCACATTCTTCCCAAAGAAAGGTGCCTCGAGGGCCATTTCGTCCGGAGTATATAGTGTGACGATTTTGGAGAGTTCTTCGAATATTTTAGCCAGGCGGGTGTAATGGTCCAATTTCGTATTGAACTTAATCACATCCATCACCAATGGTTTGACCTCACCCTTAATAATGTGAACTACACTATACCCCATAATCACTGTCCCAGGGTCAACGCCCAAAATGACTTTTTCTATGGTTTGAGGTGTAGACATATTATATCATTAATCCTACGATTGCAGCGGTGTATAAAGAGGCGACAGTACCTGCGATAAGTGCCTTGATGCTGAGCTCACTCAAGTCTTTACGTCTAGACGGCGCAATGGTACCAATACCGCCGATCTGAATACCAATACTTGCGATGTTGGCAAACCCACAAAGCATGTAGGTACTAAGAATGATTGATCGTTCTGAGGCGAACAGTCCAGCATTCTTCATATCAGTCAAGGTCACATAAGCGTAGAACTCATTAAGGATGGTTTTTTCACCAAGTAATTGGCCCACTAACAACAAATCCTCGGGCGGTACCCCAAGAATCCATGCGATCGGGCTCAGCAGTGCACCCATAATGAATTGCAATGAGAAGGTGTCGTAGCGTCCATTGGTGAAATCTGTGGCCCAAGCATTCAAGCCAGTCCAAGAACCTATACCTTCGACAAAGAGGTAATTCACACCATAGACAAGGGCGGTAAACACCAATAGCATGGCACCGACATTTACGGCTAGTTTAACCCCTTCTGTGGTTCCGTTTGCAATGGCATCTAGCGCATTTGCACCCATATCTTGTGAGCTGATT
>JAKMGS010000171.1 GCA_022424815.1 Schleiferiaceae bacterium
AGTATGTACCGACCGGCTTGGGAGGTAATCTTACCCAACACAATTTTTGGAACACTGTGATTCCCTCCTTTTCGAGGGTGCTTAAAGCCGATAAATGAGAGCCACGGCAGGGTCGTGCCATAGATTAGGTTGGTGCGGTCGGGCCTATCCTCGAAAGGGATACCTTCTGCCGCTTGGACTGTGATTTGTTGGGCGCGGAAAATGAAATCGGCCACAGATTCCCCTTCAACCCAAGGATAATACGCAAAGACAAAGGCCTTCGTCCCGCGCTGCATCACCGAACATCCAATATCAATGGCATCGTGCAATGCCACACCGTCCGCCATCCTGCGCAATCGCATCGGCTCATAGGCATTAGCAGCCTTGACCACCGCATATAACAACGCATGATGCGTGCTGTAGGAATACATCTTACACTGCTGCACAAAGGCCGTACAATCCAGGTTCACCTGAATCCCCACATAAGGATCTTCAAAGGTTTTGAAGAATTCATAGGCGGATTTCCGGTCCCAATTTTCGATGTCCCAAGACTTTTGCATTCCACTAAGATAGTGTTGTATTTTGAACCCTATGAATCACGAATCACTCCGAGACTTTGCACTGGGACTCCCCCATGCGACCGAGCACCTTCCCTTTGACGAATACACGCTCGTATTCAAGGTTCACGGCAAGATGTTTGCCAGTCTAAGCCTTGACGAGCAGCCGGCACGAATGAATCTAAAAAACACTCCGGAGCGCAATATTGAACTTCGAGAAGAGCATCATTGGATCATCCCAGGTTACCACATGAACAAGCAGCACTGGAACACGGTTATTGCAGAAGGATATGCTTCTGAAGCCTTGATTCAAAAGCTGATTCAGACCAGCTACAATCTCGTTTGGCAAAAGCTGCCTAAGAAGGTGCGAGAAGGCGGGTTATAGCTTATTTTTGCCCCTTATGAAACACATCCGCAACTTTTGCATCATCGCACACATTGACCACGGTAAGTCCACATTAGCGGACAGATTGTTGGACGCTACTCAAAGTGTGACCGACCGTGAGAAACAAGACCAGCTCCTCGACAATATGGACCTCGAGCGCGAGCGTGGGATTACCATCAAATCTCACGCCGTACAGATGTACTATCAAAAGGACGGCGTGAAGCACACGCTGAACCTCATTGATACCCCAGGACACGTTGATTTCTCGTACGAGGTTTCTCGTTCTATTGCGGCATGTGAAGGAGCCCTTCTAATTGTAGATGCGGCTCAGGGCATTCAAGCCCAAACCATCTCCAACCTATACCTCGCGTTGGAGCACGATCTAGAGATTATCCCTATCCTCAATAAGATTGACCTTCCTTCTGCCAACCCAGAAGAAGTGGGCGACCAAATCATTGATCTTATCGGCTGTAGCCGCGAGGACATCCTTCACGCTTCGGCCAAAACCGGACAAGGGGTTCCAGAGATATTAGATGCTATTATTGAGCGCGTTCCAGCACCACAAGGAGATCCAGATGCACCGTTACAAGCATTGATTTTCGACAGTCATTACAATCCATTCCGCGGTATTGAAGCCATTTTCAAAGTGGTTAATGGCAGCATCAAGAGTGGTGAGAAGGTGAAATTCATGGCTACGGGCAAGCAATATGAAGCCGACGAGATCGGAATCAACTTGATCAAACAATCGCCAGCCAAAGAAATTAAAACAGGGGATGTAGGTTACATCATTTCTGGTATTAAGGACGCCAAGGACGTAAAGGTTGGTGATACCATCACTGCCGTTGCTAATCCTGCAACTGAAGCCATTGCTGGATTCGAAGAGGTTAAACCCATGGTTTTCGCCGGGATTTATCCAGTAGAAACCGAGGAGTTCGAGGAACTGCGTAGCTCGTTAGAAAAGTTACAGCTCAACGATGCTTCATTGACTTTTGAAGCGGAGACCTCAGCGGCATTAGGTTATGGATTCCGTTGTGGATTCTTGGGCATGCTTCATATGGAAATTATCCAAGAGCGCTTGGAACGCGAATTCAATATGACCGTCATCACTACGGTTCCTAACGTAAGCTACAAAGCTTATATGAAGAAGGACCCAGAAACGGCTATTTGGGTACAAAACCCAACAGACTTCCCTGATCCGACCAAGATGGATTACATGGAGGAGCCGTTCATCAAAGCACAAATCATTACCAGTGCTGATTTCGTGGGTCCCGTGATGAACCTTTGTATTGGTAAGCGCGGTCAGTTGACCAATCAAACCTACCTCACCAGCGACCGCGTAGAATTGAGTTTTGATATACCACTCGCTGAAATCGTTTTTGATTTCTATGACCGATTGAAGACCATCTCTAAGGGATACGCTTCCTTCGACTATCACCCTATTGGCTATAAGCAAAGTGTTTTGGTAAAAGTGGATGTCATGCTCAACGGAGACCCTGTAGACGCATTGAGCGCGTTGATTCATAAAGACAACGCATACGACATCGGTAAAAAAATGTGTTCCAAGCTGAAGGAATTGATCCCACGTCAACAGTTCATGATTGCCATCCAAGCGGGTATCGGAAATAAGATTATTGCACGTGAGACTTTGAGCGCCTTGCGTAAGGACGTTACCGCGAAGTGTTACGGTGGTGATATCTCACGTAAGCGTAAGCTCCTTGAGAAGCAAAAAGCGGGTAAGAAGCGTATGCGTCAGCTCGGTAATGTTGAGATTCCTCAAAGCGCCTTCCTAGCGGTGCTTAAGCTGAACGATTAATGGAGCGATTGCCTGAGGTAGTGGATGGTGCGAAATGTATTGTCATCAAAGGAACTCACAAAGGCAAAAGCGGTACCATTCGAGATATTAATACCAGCAAGACAGGCAACATTACCATTACTGTGGTGCAAGCCTCTGGTACGAAGTTCAAAACCTTAGGGCGAAACGTGGAAGTACAATGATGTTCCCTACCTTGAGAAGATGATTGAACCCGCCATTATTACCTTCGAAGGAGCCCTTCTTTGTGGCGCCTCCGCCCCCATGTCTCTTCGTTCCTTCACCCCTTGGACCCTTTGGCCCAAAGTGATGCCAAGGCTCGCTCGTGTAGGCAACCGCTGCAATACAGACCTCATTTCGTTGCGCGCTTTTGACGGCGTGCCTGTTTTCGGTCCCACGGCAGATCCAAGTTTTACCTACTGGGGTGGCGCTGAAGTAAACGGTCCCAACGAAGGTCTCGAGCACCTTGAAATTCCAGCGGGCACCTATGCTGTGTTTCATTAC
>JAKMGS010000172.1 GCA_022424815.1 Schleiferiaceae bacterium
CCGTTGGCGAATTGCATGCCCAAACGAACTTCGCCCAAGGGTAGGGTTACTGTATCTGAAGTTTGACCGCCGCCGTAGTGGATATTTACACTATCCGCAGGAACAACCTCACCTTTTGCAAGGAATGCATTGCCAATCAATAGGTGGTGGTGACCTGTACCTTCAACGATCTCACCAGACGGGCGCACTTCCATGCCTTCCACACCGAATTCTACGTAAACAGGATTGGTTACGGTGTCGCCGTTTTCAAGGTTCGCGAAGAATACGCGGCCTGTAGCTTCATCCATTTCCTCCGGAGCCATGCTCTCGTGGTTGTGGTCGTGGCCTTCGTGGTTTTCTGCCGGTGCTTCGGCAGGCTGGCTGCAGCTAAAAGCAATAGCGCCTAGCGCTGATAGTAGGAGTGTTTTTTTCATTTTATTCAAAGTCAATAAGTACATTATTCTTTTCAACAGCATCACCCACCGAAACGTTCACAGATTTGATCGTTCCGTCTTGTTCGGCCTTGAGCATGTTCTCCATTTTCATGGCTTCGAGGATGAGCAAACCTTCGCCTTTGGCCACTGTTTGACCAGGCTCCACCATGACTTCGAGGACTTTACCAGGCATTGGTGCTTTGAGCTTGCTGGCTTTGGCAGTGTTTGCTGCGGACATGCCCATTTGCTCGAGGAGAAGGTCATAGTGGTCCTTGGCGTTGAGCTCGAGCAATTGGCCATTGATTTTCAACATAAAGGTCTTGCCGTCTTCGCTGCGCTCCACCCATTGCACGTAGTAGGATTTATGGTCCTTCAAAATGTGCCAAGTGCGACTGTCGATTTTTTCGATGTCTAGGTTGTAGTATGTGCCGTCTAGCAACCCTTCAGCCGGGTTGGTATCTGGCGCAACTTCAAAGGTGTTCTTTCCTGTGATCTTGTACATGCGGTGGTTCTTTTGCGAGCTTAAAGTTACTCGTTCCCCGCCAAAGTTTTGGTGTAGATTTTCGCTCCGTGTATAGCAACGACCAATTCTCCGGCATCTTCCCCAACAACAACTTCCTTACCACCGAAAGTGAAAAAGCCGTTTACTTGGTCTTCACCAAGCGTTCTAGAGATCATCACAGTGTTTGTCACAGTATCTGTAGTCAAGCTCATTTCACCCCCGTAAGCGCCGTTCCACAAAGCGGGATGATTGTGCTTGAGGTCGAAAAGCTTCGCATAAAAATCAGCATGATTAGCATTCGCGGACCAATTCACACCCACCGTATCCTTGCTAAAGAATGGGAATCTGAAATCGATCCCAGCTTCTTGACCGGTGTACAACAACGGGAAACTCTGGTCCATCATGAAGGCAAGCGCAAAGAAGGCGCGCGCATCGTCGCCCATGCGCTCGATAGCACTGCCCTGCCAGCTGTTCTCGTCGTGATTGGAGGTGAAGTACAACTTCATCGCATCTTCGCCATAGACCGTATCATTTTTCGCAGCATAAACTTCGAGCTCGTGAACATTTTTATGACCCTTGGCAATGTCATTCATCAAGTGGTGCAACTCCCAACCGTAATCTGCATTGAAGGTGCTGAGCAAATGCGGCTCGCTCCATTCGGCGAGGAAGAAAAGGGGTCCGTGCTTCTCGCGTAACATTGGTATGGTGTGCTCCCAGAAGGCATACGGCACCATTCCGGCCATATCACAGCGGAATCCGTCGATGCCGGTATTGCTTACCCACCAATCCATTTCTGCAGCCATAGAGTCAATCAAAAGCGGAGCGTCGTAATTCAAATCGGCCACGTCAGTCCATCCCGTTTTGCCGCCGTCGTTTCCGATCGCTTCCATAGGGTAGCTCCCGTCTTCATCGCGGGTGTAGAAATCATCGTTCGTTTCTACCCACGGGTGGTCCCATGCACTGTGGTTGGCCACCCAGTCGAGCAATACGTGCATGCCCAAGGCGTGCGCCTCGTCCACAATGGCTTTAAAATCTTCAACGGTTCCAAAGGCCGGGTTGACCGCAGTGTAATCTTGGATGGAATAATAGCTGCCGAGCTCGCCTTTTCGGTTGCGATCACCAATAGGCTGAATAGGCATGAACCACAAAATATCGACGTTCATCTCGGCCAATCGCGGGAGGTGCTTTTTAAAGGCATTCAAAGTTCCTTCCGGCGTGTATTGACGGATGTTGACCTCATAAATGTTGGCGTCCTTCGCCCACTCCGGAAGCTTTGCGTCTTCCCAGGTTGCGGTGGTTTCTGGTACCGATTCCGGTGCATTGCAAGCTGCGAACGTTAGTACTGCGCTTAAAGCTATTACGATTCTTTTCATGGTAAGTGAATTAGTCTTGGTTGAATGGGCCACTATTTGGGGCGTGATACATTTTGTCTAAAGACGAGACTCTGCCAGATGCCGTCTGCAGGAACTGTGATGTCCCATTCTTCAAGGTAGCGGTCTTCATTACTGTTGTTAAAGAAGAAGCGCACCTCCTGGTACATGTACTTGCGCACAATGATGAGCAGGTGTGGTTCAGGTTGAAAAACGGTCGTTGAACCGTAATTTAAGGCCATCAATTGGCTTCGAGTTTCATTCAATTGCGCAATACGATCAAAAAGCTGCTGTTGACGATCTGAAAAGTCGAAGGGCATCATCTTTCTGTTATCTGGGTCGTTCCCCCCGTGAAGGGCAATTTCGTCACCGTAGTAGAGAATAGGAATGCCAGGAACTGCAATATTGAAGGCGTGCATCGCAGCCATTTTTCGATACCCGCGCTCTGTAGGCTCTGGGATTTCGCGTGTCCAACCGGCTAGCTTGCTGTCTTCACTTGTGCTGAGGTGTCCCGAGGCCATAGAGGAGAAGCGTGGCTTGTCCTGATTGCCTGAAATATTCCCCATCAAATGGTGGTGGCCGTAGTAGGTAAGGCTACTTTCTAAAGCTTTACGCAGGCGGTCAAACGTGGCTCCTTCTTGTGTGAAGGCTTCGAACGCTGCATCGTAGAGGTTAAAGTTGAATTGGGCATCGACCTTGCCGCTACCGACGTAGCTGGCAATGAGCTCATCCGAGCCGTAGGTTTCCCCAATCTGGTAGACATGATCCTCGCTGGCGGCACGAATTTTCTGGGTGAGCAAACGCGTAAAGTTCATCGGGATGTGCTTGGTCGCATCGTGGCGGAAGCCGTCGAAGTCGTATTCTGTGATCCATACCAGCGCGCTATCACTCATGAGTTCTGCGACGGTATCGTTACGAAG
>JAKMGS010000073.1 GCA_022424815.1 Schleiferiaceae bacterium
CTTTAGTAGTGAACGGTCTATTCACTTCCATGTACACAATATCCCGTAATTCTGTAGGTACAGAGTACCAAAAGGCATTTCCAGCCTCAATAGAACGAACTCTCGTAAATGCATCATTTAATGCTTGAGAGGTTACCGAATCTGAGGCCAATGCAGCTGCTAATTCAGATTCTGCCTCCACTATTGCTGAGTCATTATCTATGATGTGTTGATCAATGATTGACACGTAGGCTTCATATGGTTCTGATGCCACCTGTTTCACGTTGTCATACACCCAAAGGCCAAGGGTGTTGTACCCTATTACAAACAAGGCAATGGATCCTATACTTTTTAGCCATCTAGAAGCGAAGGTTGTTCTAAGTGTTTGGAGCCAATTGAATTCTCCATCTGATTCCAAATAAGCCGGAATGAGAAGCGAAAGGAATTGAATCACCGCAGCGGTAATCAATATTCCATACGTCCATGTTACCACGGAAACCCCCAATACTATGCCGCCGAAAAATCCAGCAGAATTGTCTATGAGCAAGTATTCTTGGGCCACGTAATCTGCTAAGACCACTACCACAGCAGTAATGATCAAAGCGCGATACATAGGGCGCATTGCTTTGGCTTGAACCCCCATGCTTTCCGCCATGTGGTGGGACACAACCTCTAACAGGAATAGGATACCAACTATAATAGATACAGTCGACAATTCAACGAATTCAAAATCAAAGATGTCGTCCAACAAGAATCCTGATACTCCAACTAGTGAAGCGATTGCAACACCCCTGTAAGTGCTTTTGTATGTGGCCCAATTAAATGATGCCACAAACGTGCTTAGAAGAATGTTGAACAACTGGTAAGGCCATTTCACTAAGTAATGCCAGAGTTGATAGAAGGAAAATCCTCCAAGTCCGATAATTACTTGGTTCCAAACCCATAAAAGTTTGCTTGTAGCCCAGTGTACAATTCCGCCGATCACATTGATCAGCCACATAAGTGCATACACCGCATACGCAAACACGTTGACGATCCATGACAGTGGTAATAATACCACATACAGCAGTGTCCAGAGTTTGTTAAACTCCGAAGACTTTAGAAGATCGTTTGGAATGCTCAGCGCTCCAGGCACTTTACCGCCCGCGTGTTGGTGTCGAAAATAACCAATGAGGGCTCCGAGAATAAGTAGGTAGGTAGGGGTCAAGTTCAATGACGTTAAAACGTCAATAATTGAATTTGACATAGTTCAGATTGTTTAAGGTGGTTAAAAAGTACTAAATATTTAATTATCAGCCTTGTAACGATTGAGACTATTTGAAAAAATCGCAAGAACGGTTGTTCAAAAGTGCTCGATAGCACTCTTTTTGATATATCTTCGAATCAACTCCTAAAACCTTCGCCCCATGCGTCACGTTTTACTCCTTCTTGCGTTCGTCTTCAGCACAGCGCTATCTGCTACCCACCTCATCACTGGTGATTTCACCTTTGAACACCAGAGTACCGGCGCCAACACCAGCACCTACAAAGTGACCCTGCACCTGTACCGCGACCTGAACGGAATCAACCTTCCCTCAAGCGCTACGGTCTACTACAAGAAACTCAGCCAATCTTCGGCGACCTCTTTGGCCCTCACCCAGAACAGCAGCAACTCCTATAATCTGGCAAGCAACTGCGGATCGAACTACGGCGTCGGCGTTGTGACCTATGAAGGAACCGTGACCTTAGACAACAACAGCGGCTACGACTTCTATTATACAACCTGTTGTCGTCCTTCGGGCATCACAAACTTGGCCAACCCCTCTTCACAGTCCATTTACATTTCCTCTGTCCTCGTGACTGGGAAACCGGCCATCCGCTCGTACAACAACAGCCCGGCCATCCAACCTGGCATTGCCACGGCCTATGTGAACACGAACTTCCCTTTTGAAATCTGCCAGGCCGACCAAGACGGAGATAGCCTTTCGTTCCAAATCGTTCCTGCCAAAAGCAACGCGACCACGAACATCGCATATGCCACTGGTCACAGCAATTCAGCACCACTAGGAAACAGTAGCATGGTCAGCATCGATACGGCCAACCGCCTGTTGGTAGTGAACTCGCCGATGCAGCAAAACTCTATCGTAAACGTAAAAATCGTAGAGTGGTCGAAAGACACCACCGGCACCTTCAAAATCATGGGAATCACCGAGCGTGAAATCCTCGTGAACATCGTCGCGGCTCCGGCCACTACACCCTCAAACGTAAGCGCTACCGGCGCTGTAGGAAGCTACGGCACCAAAGACGTGTTAGTGACCACTGCCGACGCAGTCTTCCCGACCAGCGCGAACTTCGACGGGGTCCAAGTACAACTCTTCGACGGCAACGGCAACGCAAACACAGTCACCGGAAGCACGGTCATGAGCAGCAGCTACCAAGCCTTCGCCTTCCACACCGCCGACACCTTACAGCCTGGCCCGTACACTATGATTTTCGCGGAGAACGTGATGGATTCCATGGCCATCAGCGGCTACTGTGGCAAACGCCTCATCGACACCATTTCATTCTTCGTAGCGCCGCCTCCACCGGTATTAGTCGGCCCAACTGATTCGATCTACGGAGCGAACGCGACCTACAACGTGTTGAACTACCAATGGCTCGACAGCGCCTCGTTCTCTATTACGAACGGGACAGTGGTTACTTGGCAACCTGATTATTCTCAGTTCGACATCGCCTGGGGACCTGCCAACGCCACCGGAACCTTCACCCTCATCGGCTACGCGAACGGCGGCTCTGATACCGCTACCGTGACTGTAGAAGTGAACGGCATCGGCATCATCGAATGCTTCGGCGACCTCGTCCTTTACCCAAATCCAGCACGTGATCTCATCCACATCGCCGGCGCCCTAGAAGGCACGACCTACACCCTCTCCGACCTTAGCGGTCGCGTGATGGATAAAGGCATACTCGAAGGCGGACGACTACCTGTAGATCACCTGCCGAACGGGACCTATGTGTTGGTGCTCGACGGCCCCACGCCTTGGATTCAGCGCATTCAAATCCTGCATTAAGGCCGTTTGTAAAACGTGATAAATGTTCGGAATCACGCGCGCCTCACAGCGTAAATTTGAAGTGAGCAACGATTTCAACCTAAATAAGACCGTATGAAAGTTTTAGTTCCTACAGATTTTAGTACGACGGCAGCAAGCGGATTGCACTATGCTTTAAGTTTCGTGGCCAATTACGGCAACGGACACATCCACGTGCTCCACACTATAGAAAAAGAAGCCGACCTCGCCGCTGCACAAACCCAGCTCGACGCCTTCTGTGCTATAGATACCCCTGCCGGCATTACCATCACCCGCAACATCACTGTGGGGGATTACAATGAAGCCATAGGTCAAGAAGCCGAAGCTCAACAATGTGCCCTGATCATCATGGCCACCAAAGGCGCCCACGGCATTCAAAAGCTCGTCGGCTCTCATGCCATGAAGGTAGTAAGCAGTAGCAACATTCCTCACATCATCACCCAACGTGAAGTGTACGACGACGAGGTCCTCGACCGCATCGCCGTGCCCATCACCCTAGAGCGTGAAGACAAGAAAATCTTGAACGCCGTGGCGGCTATTGCAAAACCCCTTGGTGCAGCAGTCCTGCTCATCTATGAAGATGATAGCGACGAATTCCTCGGCGCCACCATCGCTCGAAACTTGAACTATGCAAAAAGCTTCTTGCGCAACGCCGGCGTTCATACTCAGGCCATAGACGTAGGACATGACCTAAGCTTCGATGAGGCCATCATCAAATATGCGGCCGCACACCAATGCGACCTCATCGCCACGGTCAACCACCACAACGACGGCATCCTCAACCTCTTCGGAGCAAACTTCGACCAAAACCTGCTCGAGAACAGCGCACACATCCCCATCCTCACGGTGGATGCCCGCAACCACGAGCACGTCAACGATATCTTTATGACAACGAGATAACCCGGGACACACTCTCGGCGCACTTGAACCGAGCTCGCACCCCTGGCCTTGGAAGGTTAAAGGTTATAACGTGACCCCTAGCTACACAGCTGGGAGTTTTTTAATAGAAAATACTGCGCATTCACCGAGCGTCAGTCGACATGTTCAAAACCCCAACTTCTCCACAATATTTGGAAAGGTGCTAAGGGCCCAATTAAGTTGATAGGAAATCAATTTATTAACCCTTAATCCTTTTCAAATGAAGAAAATTTGGATCGTGGCTGCGGCCACAAGTTTCGCGTTCTCCCTGAGCGCACAAGATTCCGGAGTAGAAACACAAGCTATTGGCGTTATCATTGACGCCCATGCGCTTGTTGATGTCGTGGACGATGAAATCACCTTCGACTTCTCTGCTGACGACCCCTCAGAGGCTGGTTCGCCTTTTGTTCTTGGAACAAACAAAAACCAAAACACCCATCTCAATTATAGCCTTATGTTGAGTAATGGCGGTTTGGCAGATGGTACAATATCTGTGCGTATTACTGATATGAACGAAGGAATGCACATGACCCTTCTTGCAGACGGCACACCGGCAGCATCCTTAGATCAGACCACACATGGCACATTGGGAACAGTTACGGCCAACTTTGATGCAACACAAGGCGCTAGCCCAGTCATCCTCTCCTCTACTGATCAAGTTTTGATAGAGAATATTGGATCATCATACACAGGCAATGGGACCGGTAATGGATACCAGCTATTGTATACGGCTCACATCAATGACTATTCGAAACTAGATGCAGATAATGGCGCTCAAGACATGGGAACCATCACCTATACTATCGCGGAATAATCTGTTCAACCCTTCCGGGGGCGCGCCGCGCCCCCGGATCTAAACGCTACGCCATGAATTTTACCACCGTGTTTTTCCTGCTCTGCAGTGTCGTTACAAACGCCCAACTCTTGGTCCAAAGCGGCCTTACTCACCGTTTGAGTGTGATGCCTGGCGAAACGGAATTGGTCCCCATATCTCTAAAAAATGGAGGCGACGAACCTTTGCTCTGTATCCTTACCCTAAGTGATGTTGTCTCGCATTGTGATAGTGGCTACCGCTATTTGCCGGCGGGCAGTACGGACGAGAGTTGTGCGGCTTGGATGCAGCTGGAGCAAGAGGGGTTTGTGCTGGCTCCGGGGGAAGAGCGCGTGGTGAAAGTCCGCTTCGCAGCGCAGGCAGGATACGCGCGGGCCGGGGCCCGCGCGTCCTTGCTTGTGGACAGCCGCCCGGTCGAAGAAGAACCCGCGAACCAATTAAAACTTCGCGTGCGCTACGCCATTCATTTCCATTACCGCAACCCCCTGATTTCCGGGGTAGTGGCCTTGCACGCCGAGCGATTGGAATGGGTTGGGGAGCGCGATTTCTGGGGGTTGGTGTTTCAAAACAGGGGCAATGTGGATCGCGTGGTGCGGTCGCATGCAAAGCTGTTGGACGGCAGAGGCAAGGTGGTGTATTCAGGAGAGAGCGTGAGTGCGCGGGGGCTGATGCCAAACCAGTGCAGAACGCTCAGGTTTCCTAAGCCGGAGGTGCCGGAAGGCGTATACCAATTAGTCGTGGTGAGCGAGACAGATGCGGGGGAACGATTTGGCGTAACACAAGAAATGCGATGGGAAAACTAATACAATTTTTAAGCGCTTGGGCACTGGTGCTGCCATTGGTGGCGGGCGGTCAGGTGCTGGAGGCGCGTGGTGATTCGGTGGGTCCGGGCGGCTTGGGTCGGTTGTGGCTCGAGTGGTCGGGGGTGCCGGAGGGGCCGGCTTGGTTGGAGGTGGAAGCGCCGGAGGAACTGGTGTTTTTGGAGCTGCCAAGTATGGGCGAAGGTCGTCAAGGCGAAGCGTTGGCGTTCTTCATGGTCCATCCGTTTGCGCGGGCGGGCAAGAAGGAATTAGTCCTGCATATTCGGAGCGGAGAGCGGGTGTGCGGCCGCGCGGTGGCGAGTGTCCTGATCCACGAGCGGGCGGGCGCGGAATTCGCTGTTCTTGAGGAGCGTCGGGACTCCACCATAGCCTCGGTGAGCAATACGGGCAATATCTCGCTCTACGTCGAGGGCGAAGAAATTGCGCCCGGTGAAGTTCGCAGGGTGCGGATGGCGCGGGAGGAAGAAAGTAATTGGGTGTTGAAGGCCTGTGGCGGGTCGTGGGATACGACCGTGGTGCTGCCGTTGCGCAAACGATTTTACCCCCATCAGACAGAGGCCGCGATTCCCAACATAGGCTCGGATGTGCTCAGCGCATCGTTGAGCGGACAATGGAGCGGCGGACAGTGGCATGGTATGGTGTTGGGGCGGTTTGTGCGAGAGAATTGGTCCGGGAATCTGGCCCAGTGGAATGGGCGCGCGCGCGGGGTTTTGACCTATGAGTCCGGGCGTGGCAAAGGCGTTATTGGTTACGGAAATGCGCGGGCACTGGAGGTCATTCGTCCTGGACAAAGCGCGTATTTCAGGGGCCAAATTGGCCGTCAACCCCTCTCCCTTTTCTTGGATCATAGATCCGCGGCGGCGATAAAAAAATGGTCCTACAAAGCGTGGGAAGCAAGCGCCGGCATGGCTTGGTTTGAAGGGAGGTTGTTGCCGACGGGCCAGCTCGAGTTTGACGGCCACAACGCCTCGCTACTTTGGCGACAATGGGGCGGGCTTCGTGATGTTGAGGGAAGCTGGCAAGGCGCAAAATTTGGGAGCCACGCACGCTGGCTACAGGTCTCGGAATTCTGGCGAGAGGAGGTCGTGATGGGAGAATTGGCCACCCTAGGAACTTCGTACCGCACGCCACACCTGCGATGGAATCACCAGAGCGTGCTTCAGGGCGACCGCGATTTCCATTCTGCGTTGCTGCAATATTCTTCCGGGCCTTGGCAGTGGGCCTTCCGGGGCCAATTCCAATCTCACGCCCAACGTTTCGGATCGGGTGTGCGCGGGCAATACCACTGGGGCAACCACCAATTTTCTGGGCGAGCGCAGTGGTTAACTGCCGGCGAAAAAACTACCGGTCTGCGCTGGAATGCCGCCTACAATTGGAGGGGGCGCTCCGGCCTATTGGGTGTTTCGAGTCAGGAGCTTGTAGGAGAAAATTGGGCACATTTTATTCAGATTGGCTATCAAAACCCCGGGCTATCCCTTCGCGCTCAATCCGCGTACCGCGGCGACCTTGCCCAGCCTTGGTTCCCACAACTTCACCTCATCTTCACCCGCCCCTCCGGGCAATGGGCCCTCAGCAGCAACCCGCACATGCCGCTTCGAATGCAATGGTCCGGCACCCTCTTACGCTCCCACACGACCCGAACCCTCAAAGGCCAAATCCTCGATCACCAAGGTCAACCCCTGCCCGAAATCGAGTTGTTCTGCCAAGGCAAGCGCGTGCATACCGACGCGCTCGGCCGCTTCGCCTTTCATCACCTCACGGGCGAGACCGCCACTATTCATCTTTCCCCCACCAGTTTGCCGTTCGCCACCTTTCCCGTAGAGGGTTATACACGTGAAATTGCCCTAGCCAAGCGCACCACATCGCTCGCCATCCACTGCTTTAAAAGCTCCGGCGTCCACGGCACCGTCCGCATACAATACGACTCCGCCAAAGCCTTCCGACCCCGACCAAATCCCGCACTCCGCGCCATCCTCACCCACAGCGACGGCACTACCTATACTACTCAATTAACTTCTAACAACACCTTTCAAATCAGTGGCTTACGAGAAGGAGTCTACACCGCTCGCCTCGACAACACCGGCGACCTATTCCAATCCCTTCCCGTCGAACTCTACATCGAAGAAGGCACCCTCGTCCCCATCGAGCTCCTGCTGATCGAACGCTCCCAACACATGCCCATCCAACGCCTATGAAACCTTTCCTTTTCCTCTTACTACCACTGCTCGCACCCGCGCAAAATTTCTACCTCGAAGCCAACTCCGTACTCACCATTGAGTATGCCCCCTTTGCCCTCATTCGCCTAAATGCCGGTGAAACCACCGCGCACCCTCCCGCCCCATCAGAGGCGGGATGGCCCACGCTCCAAGTCTCCTTTACCCTCGACCCACAATACCTCGCCTACACCCTCACCGGCCATCAAAACCAGGCCCTCATGATCAGCGGATCACCCCCTGTAGGCTTACTCCTTCGCGCTTCACTTGGTCCGGCCGGCTCCTTCGGAACCACCGTCCTTACCAACGCCCCAACACTCCTCGCCACACTGCCGCGCGGCACCGCCCAAGGCCTCCAGCCCCAAACCGGAATTCCCTTGCTCCTCACCCTTGAAAGAGGCACGCATTACTACCTTATCACTGCTCAGCACTCATGGACCGACCTAATTCTCGAAATTCAATGAAAACTAATTTACTTAGTATATTCATACTGTTGTTTTTCAATACTTTACAATCACAAAGTATTAATGTCATTATGTGGTCAGATTATGCCTTTATTGACGAAAACTACCTCGATCCGCCCCACACCGCAGGGGCAGATTACGCTCAAAACATTGCCTTACCGACCCAAGCCTTGTTGGCCATTGAAGAACTGGAGCCAGAGACCCCGTGGTGCCTTTCTGTCCAACACACCCATTCCACAGGCGGGGCAGCTCTTTACGCTAGTGTGAGATATGATTTGCTGAGGCCAGAGAATTGGGACCCAAGCTCGCCCTTAGAAGCTCCCATCTCCTTGTCCGCCAAACCCCTCATGAGTGGCATCGGGTCCATCCGCGAACTCGTCGTTGAATTTGAATTGCGAGGGGCCAGCGTGGCAACAGACTGTGACCTGCGCGTGGAGAATCTATTGTGGACTTTGACGGGCGGCGGCTGCCCCGCCGCCCCGTAGGGGTAAAA
>JAKMGS010000173.1 GCA_022424815.1 Schleiferiaceae bacterium
CTTTATACCAAGCTGACCGTCGTCTTTCTTTTGCGCCTTCTTAGATTTCTTTTCCGTGGCCGATTTTGCCTCGACTGCTCGCATATTTTATAGCTTGCGCTGCTCGAGATAATAGTCAATGCCACCGAGTAATGTTTTTACACGCTGGTCCCTAAACTCTACAGTTTTCGTAACCAGCCCTTCCAAGAACTCGCGGTCGTGACTCACTACCAACAACGTTCCCTCGAAAGACAACAAACTCTTCTTCAGGACATCCTTACTATTCATGTCAAGGTGGTTCGTAGGCTCATCCATAACCAAGAAGTTAATAGGCTTCAGCAGGAGCTTACAAAGTGCCAATCGACCGCGCTCTCCTCCGCTTAGGACTTTCACCTTCTTCTCAACGTCTTCACCACGGAACATGAATGATCCCAACAGACTGCGTGCGTGCTTGCGCATCTCTTCAGGCGCTGCATTCTCGATGGTTTGTAAAGCCGTCAAATTTCCGTCCAATTCGTCTGCCTGATCCTGTGCGAAATATCCTACCTGAACATTGTGTCCAAGTTCGAGCATGCCCTCAGCACTGATCTCTTTCAAGAGCGCCTTTACCAACGTAGACTTACCTTGGCCGTTTTGACCGACAAAGGCCATCCGATCCCCGCGTTCAATCTCTAAATCAACGCCGCGAAGTACCAAGTTCTCTCCATAGGCTTTACGAACGTCTTCTGCTTTTGCAACGACCTTCCCAGACCTTGGGGCAGGCTGAAATTTAAAGTGCATCGCCGAGGTATCCTCTTGGTCCACCTCAATACGCTCCATGCGTTCTAGCTTTTTAATCAAACTCTGCGCAAACGACGCCTTCGAAGCTTTCGCGCGGAACCGTTCGATCAACTCCTCGGTTTGCTTAATTTCTCGCTCCTGATTTTTCGCGGTGGCCAGCTGCTTCTCGCGCAAATCCGCGCGAAGCTCTACATACCTCGTGTAAGGGGCATTAAAATCATAGGCCTTACCGAGCGTAATTTCGATAGTACGGGTGGTGACATTGTCCAAAAACGTTCTATCGTGGCTCACGACCATTAAGGTCTGATTGCTCTCACTCAAGTGCTTTTCAAGCCACATGATACTTTCGATATCGAGGTGGTTAGTAGGTTCATCCAAAAGAAGCAGCTCTGGCTTCTGCAAAAGCAATCGAGCCAATTCCGCTCGCATTCGCCACCCGCCAGAGAAGGTGTGCAACGGTTTTTCAAAAGTTTCCGGTGTGAACCCTAACCCTTTTAGAACGAGTTCTACATCGGCATCGATGCTATCTCCTCCGAGCAGACCGAAGCGCTCACTCAGCTCACTCAGCTCATCAATTAGGGCGGCATAACTGTCGCTTTCGTAATCGGTTCGGACTTCGAATGCTTTATTGATCTCTTCGATACGTGTATTAATGCGTGTCAATTCATCAAAGGCACTGCGAGCAATCTCGACAATGCTCTTGTCCATGTCCATCTTCAAGTCTTGACGTAGAAAACCAATCCTGACCTCTTTTGCCTTACTAATGGATCCTTCATCTAGCGAATAATCTCCAGCAATCAACTTTAGAAGGGTAGATTTCCCAGCACCATTCCTTCCCACAAGACCAATGCGGTCTCCTGGGTTAATTTGAAATCCAATGGCATCAAATATGGCACGGCCTCCGAAGAATAACGAGGCCTTGTTCAAGGCTAAAATCATCGTGACAAAAGTAGCAAAACGAATTGCCTGTGCGCCGTAATTTTGACCAAACTAAATGAACGTTATCATCATGCTAAAGGGAACGAAAGTCTACAGCATTACTAGGAGTAAATGTCCACGTTGTATGGAAGGGGAGATCTATCCAGATAAAAACCCCTATCGATTCAAAACCATGACCGACTTTAACCCGCGCTGCAGCGTTTGTGACCAAAATTTCGAACCTGAGCCTAACTTCTACTACGGCGCCATGTACGTAAGCTATGGCTATACAGTGGCCTTGTTTGTAGCGGTATATATCATCTTCGGAATGTGGATAGGGTGGACCATGTGGCCCACAGTTGGTGCTTTAGCCGTAATGCTAGTTCTTCTTGCACCGGTCATATTCAGAATCTCACGAACGACATGGCTGTCCATGTTCGTGAAATACGACAAGAATTTTAAGAAAAACGGGTAGGTAAACACTCCTCAAGCAAATCAGTACCGTACATAAAGTGCTCTACAAGCACCTTGGCGAGGTACGGTGCCATCAGAACGGCACGTGAGCCCATACCGCCAAAGATCCAGGTATGCGCGAGTACGTGAGGTCCAACCATAGGTCTACGGTCTTTGGTAGCTGGACGAACACCGCTTTTATGGTCTAAAGTATGCGTTGATCCATTCCAAACTTTAGATAGGTGCTCCTCAAGTTCCTTTTTCTTCTCTTGTGTAGGGCCGTCGCCAAATCCGTCCCAGGCATATGTTGCTCCAACGGTCACTTCATTATTGCCTTCACTCAGCATAAAGTGCTTTTGGTGAATGCATTCTTTTTCTAAAGGAGCGTCCAATTTCACACGTATAACCTCGCCCTTCACAGGAGCAAACCCCTGTTGAGGTAAATCTACTTCACCCAAAGCCATCTGTGCACCTTGGCAGCTTATGACCGCATGGGCGCGTAAGTCTTGATAATCTACACCTTCAGAATCTCGAACAACTGCATTCCAATCAAACCGTTCCTCACGGAAACTTTCTTCTTTACGCAGTGCTCCATGCACCGCTTCCATGAAACCAATGACATTCAATCTCCCGGTGCCTTTCATTTGACCACTTTCAAATTCACCAACAACTCCATCGGGAAGAGGAGAGATGCTATCTTCTAAATAAGATGAGAAGGCAGGAGAGTCACACAGTTCCATCCAAGTATTTTGCTCTCCAGCATTGTGGAACACACGACGAATGGCGATGGGATCAAAGAATTGACCAGTAGTCCAGCGCTCCATATCAGGATAAACAGTATGTAGTTCCTTCATCATTTCGTCAGCTTTCCAAACCTTCTTCATACGCTTAAGGACAACTGGATTCCACAGTCCTGCCGCTACTGTTGAGCACTTATTGCTCTCGGGCAGATCATACACGACGACACTAGCACCATATTTCATGAGTGTGTAGCTCAGTACGCATCCTGAGATGCCACCGCCGACGATGATATAGTCTACATGTTTTTGCATAAAAAAACTC
>JAKMGS010000074.1 GCA_022424815.1 Schleiferiaceae bacterium
GAACCGCACCGTCGCATCCTCACCGCCTTTGAAAAAAGCTTCATAGTGGCCCAAATCATGCTCGTGCACATTGGCCGAGGCATTGAACCTATTCACCTTATCGGCAAAAAAGAACGTCTCCTTCTTCGGGCTACCATAAACCTCTGGATGGGCCGATAGCCAAAAATACAGGCTGCTGGTACCACACTTTGGGGCACCGCCAATAACGACATTAGGAAGAAGCGCTGGGTTCATGCGCGCAAGATAGTAAGATTCGGTACTAGACCGCTGTGGTCAAGAGTAACTCTTTGATCCACCAAGCCAAGGCGCCTCCCGCCAACGGACCCACTACGGGGATCCATGCATAGTCCCAACCCGAATCGATCTTATTTTTAATAGGCAATAATTGGTGCATGATGCGCGGTCCTAAATCGCGGGCGGGATTGATCGCATATCCAGTCGTGCCCCCTAATCCCAATCCAATAACCCAAACCAACAAGGCCACTGGTAAGGCACCGATACTCCCCAACCCTATAGGTGTTGTGCTCTCGCCTTCTAAGGTTCCTCCTACAAAATAGAAGACTACAAAAACGAGGACAAAGGCGCCAAGGGCCTCGCCAAAGAAGTTGTTCCAGGTGTTTTTGATCGCCGGTGCGGTGCAAAAGGAACCGCGAATGGCGCCGCCATCGTCCGTGATGTCGTAATGCGGCTTGTAGAACACGTAGTTCATGGTGGTGCCGGCAGCTGCCCCTAATAATTGGGCCCCGAAATACATCCACATCGTCGCCGTATCCACCGCGCCGTCCATCCACAACCCAAGGGTCACGGCCGGATTCAAATGCGCACCGCTGTACGGGCCGGCAACGACTACCCCTACGAAGACCGCGAGGCCCCATGCACTGGTGATCATCACCCACGAGCCAGGATCGCCCTGAGCCTTGGTATTTTTCAATACAACATTGGCGACAACGCCGTTTCCGATAAATAGCAACAAGAAAGTTCCTACGAACTCGGCCCAAAATGGTGACATACGCGTGGTTTTGTTCTGAACTACTAAGATGCAAAAATTGGTAGACTCCGAGAATTTTACTTAATTATTGATTCGTTAAACTCGCAGCATATGAAACCGTATTTGTTGGCTATTGATGCCGGAACAACCTCCTCCAGAGCGATCGTTTTTGATGGGGATACTAAGAAAATTGGGCTGGGCCAATTCGAATTTACCCAACACTTCCCACAACCTTCTTGGGTGGAGCACGACGCCAATGAAATATGGACCTCTCAATTGCGCGCCATCAGAGAGGCCTTAAAACAAGCCAAGGTCAAGCCACATGAAATTAGTGCCCTCGGAATCACCAACCAGCGCGAGACCACCATCATTTGGGATGCCGCCACGGGCGAGCCCATCCACCACGCCATCGTTTGGCAAGACCGCCGCACCTCGGATTATTGCGAGGGCCTCAAAGCCCAGCACGGCCCCACCATCACCGCCAAAACGGGACTCATCACCGATGCCTATTTCAGCGGCAGTAAAATCCGCTGGATCCTGGGCAAAGTTCCCGGGGCGCGGGAGGGTGCCGAGCGTGGTGAATTGCGATTTGGCACCGTAGATTCTTGGATCATTTGGAACCTGACCGAAGGCGCTTCGCACATTACGGATGCCTCGAACGCGAGTCGCACCCTCTTGTACAATATTCACGAGGGGCAGTGGGATGCAGACCTTTGCGCCCTGCTCGAGGTTCCCATGTCCTTGCTGCCGACGGTGGTGGACAGCAGCGGAAAATTGGCCCATACCTCTGAAAAAATCTTTGGCGCAAGTGTACCTATTGCGGGCATCGCCGGAGACCAACAAAGCGCACTCTTTGGCCAATTATGTTTCGAACCCGGCGAGGCTAAAAATACCTACGGCACAGGCTGTTTCGCCGTGACCAATACCGGTAAAACCATCGTCAACAGTACAAATCAAATGCTCAGTACGGTCGCATGGCAACTGAACGGCGAACTCACCTACGCCCTCGAAGGGTCCGTCTACATCGCCGGTGCCTTGGTGCAGTGGCTGCGCGACGGACTAAAAATCATTGAAAACAGTAGCGATATTGAGGCCCTGGCGCTTAAGGAAGGCCACAATGGCGGCATTACCATTGTCCCTGCCTTGAGCGGATTAGGAGCGCCGCATTGGGATGCCTATGCTCGCGGTGCCATCATGGGCATCACCCGCGGCACCAACGACAGCCACATCGCGTACGCGGCGCTCGAAGCCATCGCCCTGAGCACGGCAGATGTTTTGGAAGCCATGGCCAAAGACCTTGGGCAAGAACTCAAAGCCATCAAGGTGGACGGCGGGGCTAGTGCCAACGATACCATGATGCAATTACAAGCCAATATTTTAGGCTGTCCAGTCATTCGCCCGGCGGAGACCGAGAGTACCGCACTTGGAGCTGCCTTGCTCGCAGGACTTGGCATAGGGTATTGGTCGTCATTGGAGGATCTCAAGCCTTTGCTCAATGTCGACGAAAACTTCGATCCAAAACCCATGGACCAAATTTTGTTGCGCGACCAATGGCACCGAGCGATCGCCGCTAGCAAAGGATGGATCAAAGCAGGGGCGAATCTTTTGTGACTTTATATCATTACATAAGTAGATTGCTTGCTAGGTACTTTTAATATTGGACTAAGAGTTTTCAGCGTATAATATTTGAAGTATAATACACGTTGGATTACGGAAGAATTGGCCAAATTTCATGCCTTCAGTGATGTCTATGTCGTGAAGTAGCGATGCGGTAAATCACTACATTTGATGCAAGCCAAAGGCGAATGAACGTTTCGAAAAAACAAATCTCATCAGGTGCCGTCATTAACATTGCCGGAATCCTCGTAGGGGCCGTATTGAATCTATGGTTGCTTCCGGAATTATTCAGCACAGAAGAGTTGGGGATGTATCGATGGATGGAGCGCTCCGCAGTGTTGCTCTCTAACATCTTGCTCTTCGGCGTGCATCGTTCCTTCACCAAATTCCATTCAGATCCCAATAAGGATAAGAAAGCCTTTGAAAGTGCAGTGGTAGGACGGAGCACTTTGCTTATGATCGTCGTGGGGGTAGTGTTGTTCATTGTTGGTCCGGAACTGGCACCCCTTTTTAATTTTGAAAAAGACGTACACCTACTCCGCTACCTCAGCTTCTTCGTGGTCAGTGGTATGGCCTTCCTGATGGCGGTTTCTGCCGCTGCGACCACTAAGCGCATTGCCGTCCCGGTATTCTATAAAAACCTTGGATTGCGCATTGCCATGTTGGTGATCGGGCTGGCTTTATTGTACTACGCCTTTACTTTCCCTCAATGGCTCATTGCTTATGCTTGGGCATCCTTGGCCCTTGGGCTCGTCGCGTTGTTGTACGCGTGGAACCGAGTGAAACCAACCTTTACTTGGCGCCATATGGGAGCTCCGATGGGAAAGGATGTACAGAAATTTGCTTGGATTAGCGTCTTTAGCGTCCTCATCGAAATAGGCATCAACACCCTAGATGTTCAAATGCTCTCCATGCTCACAGATATGGACAGCGTGGGGATTTACGGTATGGCCTTTTTTATCGGTTCCGTTATCGATGGCATCCGAAGGCCCATCAATCAGATGCTGGCTCCACAAATTTCTACGAGCTGGAACAAGAACAACATGGACGTGCTGCGCAAGATTTACGAGAAGACCTCTAGCGCTCAAATGTTGGTCAATGCCGCCTTTGTCATCATGGTCATGGTGAACGTTCAGTGGATTTTCTCTCTCATTCCAGATGGGGAAAGGTTCTACCCCGCCATCCCAGTAGTGGGTTGGACCTTGGCGCGCAAATACATCAACGCCTCGTTCGGCTCGAATGGAGAAATCATTGCCAATAGTCCTTTTTACAAGCTGAACATGCAAATAGGCTCGATCATGTTGGTCATCAACATCGTGCTCAACTTCCTCTTTATCCCCAAATATGGGATTTTAGGGGTCGCCTACAGCGGATTGATTGCCGTACTCTTTGTCAACGCTATGCGTGCTATCATGATCTATCGCAGAAGTGGCCTACAGCCCTTTACCCGTGAAAGTCTCTACATCTTTGTGGGTAGCTCAGTAGTTGGGTTGGTGTGTTACGCCCTGCCGGTCGACGGTCTTGTAAAGTTCATCCTCTCCGGTCTAATCATTTTGGCAGCGGCAGCCATTTTTAGAAAGTTCATCAAGCACGTCCTGTTGCGTTAAGCCTACGTACCTTTATCCCGTTGAAAGTCGCATATATTCAAAATAGAGTCCAATTAGGTGGTCGATTCCAGGTCACCTTCGAAATGACCAAGGTGCTCAATGCCATGGGGATCGTTCCGGACTTCTACAGCTACCGTTTTAGGCTCACCCACGAGGACATTGCAGCGCATTACGGCAGTGCCATTCAGTGCAACTTTATTACCATTCCAGAAGCTCGCAGACCCTTTGAGTGGAACATCACCAAATTCAACTTTGATATCAATGCTCACCTTCAGGGCTATGATTTGATCATCAATAGCAACAACACCAGCTTGGGACTGGACCCCACCCTCAATATTTTGAGCTACGTCCATTACCCGCGCAAGGCCAGGTTGATGCAAAAACCTACACTCAAGCGCTTGTTCGATGTTGGCCGCGACCCATTTATGCTCAACACCTTTCGGTATCGCCGACACCGCCGGGTAAGTTCGAATGATCTTCAGGTCGCCAATAGTGCCTTCACAGCACAGCGATTCGAACAACATTACGACCACAAGGTGGAGCACATCCTCTACCCGCCAGTCGATATTGATTTTAAAGAGGGTAAAAAATTACCCAACCGCATCGTGAGTTTGGGCAGATTCTCTCCCAACAAGCGGCAGCTCGAGCAAGTTAAAATGATGGCTAACCTCCCACGGTATGAGCTATACCTCATAGGTTTTAAAAACGACGCCAACTATTTCAATCAATGCGCCGCCGCCATAGCATCCTTGGGACTTACCAACGTACATTTAGTGGCAGATGCATCCGAAAAAGAACGCAACGATCTATTAACCTCAGCTACCTTTTTCATCCATTCCCTCCGAGAGGAGCCTTTTGGCATTACCACTGTGCAGGGAATAGGCGCCGGTTGCATGCCCATTGTGCACAATAGCGGCGGACAACGCGAGGTGGTGCCTTATGCGGAGCTGCGCTATGAGAGTGAGGCAGATATACCAGAATTGGTCCAGAAACTTGAAAAATCCGAGCAAATCGCAGACCTTCGTACTGCATTGAAGGCGCATGTTCGTTCGTATTCGAGCGAGGCATTCAGGGACCAATTCAAATCACTACTCGAACAAAAATTACCCGCATCATGAGAAAAGACAAACTGATCAAGGAATGGTTCGGGTTCAACGTTCGCTATTGGAACGACCTCAAGCACCGCGCTAAACTTCACGGACACCTCGAGAATAGCGAGGCCCTACAACAGGAAATCATGGCCCAGGCCGAGCCCATCTTCGTGCTTTCCACCGGCCGCGTAGGCACCATGCTTTTGACCCGATTATTCGAATTAGAACAAGGCCTCCACATCGAACACGAGGCACTGCCTGAAATGCTTTTGGCCGGGAAAACTGCCTACGAAACTGGCGATCGCTCCTTTGCCAAGGGTGCCTTCATGGCGGGGCGTTACGAAGCCATCCGTGATTATACATTACGTGGATTGCGTTACGTAGAAACCAACAACAGATTGACCTTCTTCGCCCCCGCCATGGCAGAACTTTTCCCAAAGGCGAAGTTCATTCATTTGCTGCGTCATCCGGATTCTTTTGTGTCTTCGGGCATACAACGGAATTGGTACACCGGTAAAACCATCACGGACGAAGGCCGTATCGCCCCACCGCAATCCTTGGGCATCGAGAGCCGCCCGGATAAGATTGCCTGGCTTTGGAATGCGACAAATTCGTTTATCGATGATTTCAAAGCTGGTCCTGGTAAAGACCGTACGCTAACCGTACGCTCAGAAGACCTGTTCTCGAACAAGGAAGAGGCGATGCGTATTCTGAATTGGCTCAACTTTAGTGCCGATGAGCGCAGTGTGCAGCGCGTACTCGATACACCGGTCAACAAGAGCAGAAAGAAGAAGGAAAAGCAAGTGTACGACGAGGATCTAGTGCCGCTGGTGGCCAAATACTACGGCCGCTAGTCAATCAATAGCTCGGGGTAAAACACCTCGTAATCTTTGCGGTACAAAGCCTGTAATCTGCGGCGCTGATCGTCGGTGAGCTCCACTTTTTTCTTGGAACGATTAACGTTGAGCTTCACCTCTTTTTCATACGGCGTGCCCAATTTTTCCGCCACCTTAGCGAAGTCTTCATCAAAGTTTTCGAACCTGCCGATGAAATCCATATTAGGAATATCGATGATGGAAGTCTGTGCTCGTAAATGCTCGTCGCACTTGGTCACATCTTGACCTTCAACCCAAGTCAAGAACGCATCAAAATCTTGCATGCGCTCGTGCTCCTCGGGGGTAAACCTGAAGTAGTTCTGCACCGTCACTTTATCCTTCCAACAGCTGATGAACTTCTCTTCTGGATTACGCACAAAGGCAAACTTGTAAAAGTTCCGTACCATCCACTTCGAATAAGGCATGGCGGAACCATAAATCAACGAACCCGGCTTACTATCTGCCGTGAGGTAGTTATTGATGGTACGCGACGCGACCTTGTAATTACGAAACCAAATGGCTTTGTAGCGGTAACTATATGACATGAAAAAGCGCTCCTTCTTAAAGAGTTTCAAAACGTACTTGTTCCAGTAGAAATGACGAAACTTATAGGGGATTTCGCTGGTGTTTAGTTTCATGTGTGGCCGTAATCTGCCTGCTAAAATACATTAACTCTTTCACGCACTTCTGCTCAGCCCAACTAAAAAGGAGGTAATTTTAGCCCATGAAGGCACCCGAAATCATTTTTGAATCTACTGCGTTGATCATCATCAATAAAGAATCGGGCATTATTACAGAAGAAAGTCCCTTTGAACCCTTTACCGCTGAGAGCCAAGTCCGTCACTACCTGAACAAAGGACATAAACCCCCATTCGTAGGAGTCGCCCATCGTCTTGACCGAGTGACCAGCGGCCTACTCATCTTTGCAAAAAAGAAAAGCACCCTCAAGCAGCTCAACCAATGGTTCGCAGATCGAAAGATCCAAAAAACTTACCTGGCCATCGCCTCCACACCACCAAGCCCTTCGCAAGGAACCTTAGAACATCACCTCTTTACCGATAAAGCCGCAAAGAAATCTCTGGTATACGACCACCCTAAAGGCGGCACCAAACCTGCCCGCCTTCACTACAGAACCCTAGAAGTGAACGAGCACGGTGTATTGCTTGAGATTAAGCCCAGCACAGGTCGTTTCCATCAGATTCGTGCCCAGCTCAGCCACATAGGTTGCCCTATCCTGGGCGATGAGAAATACGGCGGATTCAAACTTTCTCCGAATACCATCGCGCTTCATGCATGGAAAATCAAATTGCCTGAAGCTATTCAAGATTCTTCATTGCACTACGAAGCTTCTTCTAAATGGAATTCAATACTAAAGTCAGGAAAGTACTAAGCTGGTATTGAAATTAATAGCTTGAATTACAATTATAGTCGAACCAATAAGGTGCTGATCGACCATATTTCGATGCCAGACTATAATATTTACATGCAGAGCTAGTCATATCATTGTTGGCATAAGAAGCCGCAATGTTATAATACAATTGACCTAACATATAGTCATTACCTTCTTTTTGATAGTATCGAATACATTGCTTCCATGAGGAAGCCGCATAAGAATAATTGCCTTGATCAAAATATATGTGCCCAACATTGTCCATAGCATACGCTCGCTCATATTCGCCTATGGCAGCATATTTTTTATAGTACTCAATGGCTTTTGAAGAATATCCTGCATCCTTATACATATTAGCAATTTGCGAATAATGCCGAGGTTCGTCAAGTGATTCTCCCCATGCTATGTAATATTTTTCAGCATTTTCGTAATCATAAATGCCAGCATAACACTCAGCAACTGGATATGCATAACTACCGTTAAATTCTTCAGGCTTAATGGTAGATAATAATCCAAAATATAAAATTGCATTTTGATAATCATCGGAATTATAGAAACGAGAAGCCACACTATTATAAATTTCTGCCCTCTCGTCATCCGAAAAATACTCTTGATCAAAGTTTTCGAGTTCACTTACTGCTTCAGGAATCTTATCCTTATCTAATGCCAATGCAAGTTTGAGCTTAACTTTTGCCAAGATGTATTTATTGGCTTCCTTATTAACTTTTATTTCATCCAAGTGATTCATGTACACGTAGTGGTTTCTATTGGAATCTTCCCACCAATAATCATATAATTTTGAAAGGTGTGCCCTAATTATGTGATCTTCAGAAGATAAATATGTTCCAAAGAACTTTCCCGAACCACCAGTCTGGAGGTAAGTAATGTTCCCATCCACTTTAATTTCATATAAATCTTCTTGGATTTTCTGTATTACGGAACAATCGGAGCATATTTCGTTCGAGAGTTTTGTTCGTACATCATACTTATAGGATTTATTCCCCTCAGAGTAAATAAATTCATTTGAACTCACCCATTGATTCAAATGGCCTTTCACCTTATCATCTCCAGAACTATTTATAATAATTGATTCATATTTTGAATCAGAAGCTTGAGTGTATGGAGCATTAAAGTCGCTAGCCGACCGAAAATAATTAGGACCAATAAGCTTTCCTTGATCGTTTACAT
>JAKMGS010000075.1 GCA_022424815.1 Schleiferiaceae bacterium
TTCTAGGTATTGGTCTCGGATTGGTAGGCGTGGTGCTTTTCATCATGGTTGCTATAAGCGAGAACAGCGCTCCAGAATTCGTATCCTTCGGAATGGTTGCTACCATTGTAGGTATAATCATTGCCGCATTGAGCTTTGTTATTTCTTTAGTAATCAATCCTAATGGAATTAAAGGTGTGTTAATAGGCCTAGTTGCGATCATTCTTATTGGAGCAATTTCATGGTTTACTGCAGACGGATCAGACTTTAGTCTTTACAAGGATGTTACGGAATTTGAATCAAGAGCATCTAGTGCAATGTTGACTTCGTTCTACATTTTGTTCTCCGGAGCAATTTTAGCCGTAGTGTACTCTTTGGTTTCACGCGTAACTAAATAAATATTGATATGGCAAGAAATAAGAGAGCCATACCAGAAATCAACGCCGGGTCGATGGCTGACATCGCTTTTTTGTTGTTGATCTTCTATCTAGTAACCACAACAATGGATACGGATAAGGGGATTAACAGAAAGCTGCCTCCATTTGATGAGGAACTTGTTGAAGATCCACCTCCAATCAAGCAGCGCAACATCTTTACTGTATTGGTAAACTCAAACGACCAGTTGCTTGTAGAAGACGAATACTTACAGATTTCGGAACTACGCGCTAAGGCTATGGAGTTTGTCGATAATAACGGTGATGGATCTTGTGAGCACTGTAAAGGGTATAAGATTTCTACAAGTTCCGACAACCCTGAAAAGGCGGTAGTTTCCTTACAGAACGACCGAGGTACTTCATACGGGATGTACGTTAAGGTTCAGAATGAATTGGTTGCTGCTTACGAAGATTTACGTGAGCGTTATGCCCAAGAGAAGTATGGACGTTCTTACCGCAGTATGGGCGAGGAAGAGGATAAAGAGGTCTTAAAAGAGATTAAACTCGCTTACCCACAGAAGATTTCTGAAGCAGAACCATTAAATATTGGTGGATAATGGCGGTAATTAAGAAAAAGAAAGACAAATCATTGCCCGCGGTCAATACCTCGGCACTCCCGGATATTGTTTTCATGTTGCTATTCTTCTTCATGGTTGCTACTGTAATGCGTGAAGTAGATTTGAAAGTGACTGTAAATAAGCCCTTGGCCACGGAAATCCAAAAATTGGAACGTAAGTCATTGGTTACCTACATCTATGCGGGTGCGCCAAGACAGAATTACCAAGATAAGTTTGGTCGTTCGCCACGTGTTCAGCTGAATGATTCTTTTGCCTCTTTGGACGATATTCAACCGTTTGTCATCCAAGAACGCGAAGAGAAATCAGAAGAAGATGCAGCTATGATGACCATGTCTATTAAGGCTGATAAAGAGGTCAAGATGGGACTCATCACGGATATCAAATTGCAATTGCGTAAAGCGCAAGCGTTGAAAATTAATTATAGTTCTAATCCGGCTAAAAACGTTGAAGCGTTGTACAGCTTAGATAACTAGAATCAAAGAGAAATGCTATCATAGGCATAGAAGCCGGCCCATTGGGTCGGCTTTTTTTATGGTTTACGGTTGTGGTACACACCATAGAGTCCTACTAATACTAGAATTGGTCCGAAATAAGACCACATCGTTCCTGCCATTGTACTTTCTGTAAGGAGTTTGCCTTCGTTCAGATAGGCACTAGCTAAAGCCGCAGCGTTATTAATAAGATGCAACGCAATGGGTATCCATATACTTCCAGTCCAATGTCTAAGATATCCGAACAACACCCCCATAAACAAAATAGGTAAGACACTAAGCGGTTGCATGTGCCCTAATGCGAAAAACAAAGCACTTATAGCTATGGCAACGTGATAACTGAATTTACGCCCTAGAAGTCCTTGCACAGCCCCGCGAAAAAAGAGCTCTTCCCCTACCGCAGGGACTACCACCATTATTATAGCATTTGCCAATAATGTCATAGGGACCATATCAGATAACAATATTTCTAATGCTAGTCTGACGCTTGCTTCCTGTGCTTTAAGATCTTTGACCCACTGAGTATCCGGCAGAAACTCCATGTTTACATAAGCCAAAGTATCTATAGTAAAGAAAGCTCCGGCAATTATAAGGATCAAGGAGGCCAACTGTGAAGCGTTTAGGGAGACTCTTCGTATACCTAAAAACTCACTGGGTTTTGATCTGCTCCACTTCATAAGTACTAAAGGAGGAACTAAAAACACTCCTATGCTGTTAGTTACTTGCAACCAACGTAAAGCCCCAGCATCCGATAGGCTACCATAATAGAAAGTGGCTATAAGAAGTCCTATAACACTAAATAGAAGTGAAGAGAGAATAATGATAAGAATAAACGAAACTGCAATTCTTACGGGACTCCATGAAGTGTGGTTTTGCATCGGGTTGTATTTTTGCGGTAATGGTAAAGATAGGAGATATAGAGATTGGTGAATTTCCATTATTGCTCGCGCCCATGGAGGATGTGAGCGACCCCCCGTTCCGCAAGCTTTGTAAGGATCATGGGGCGGATGTGATGTACACTGAATTTATTTCCTCAGAGGGGCTTATTCGGGATGCGGCAAAGAGCGTAAAGAAATTGGACTTTTATGAATACGAGCGTCCTCTAGGCATTCAAATCTTTGGGAACGAGATCGAAAGTATGCGCCAAGCCGCCGCCATATGTGAAGAATCCAACCCAGATATTATAGATATAAACTACGGTTGTCCCGTCAAGAATGTCGCTTGTAAAGGTGCCGGTGCAGGGATCCTTCAGGACATCCCGAAGATGGTGAAGATGACGGCCGAAATAGTCAAAGCGGTCAACAAGCCAGTAACAGTGAAAACTAGGTTGGGTTGGGATGAGAATACGAAGTACATCGTAGAAGTGGCAGAGCGCCTTCAAGATGTGGGTATTCAGGCCATTTCTATTCACGGTCGTACGCGCAAGCAGATGTATAAAGGAGAGGCGGATTGGACCTTGATTGCCGAAACTAAAAACAACCCGCGTCTACACATTCCTGTTTTCGGAAACGGCGATGTGGACAGTGGACCCAAGGCACTGGAATACAAGAATAAATACGGTGTTGATGGCATTATGATTGGCCGCGCGAGTATAGGCTATCCTTGGATTTTTGAAGAGATTAAATACTTTTTAGAGCACGGCGTAGAGGCTGCCAAACCTACAGTGACAGAACGCGTAGCTGCCGCTCGTGAGCATTTCGAGATGAGTCTGAAGTGGAAAGAAGAGCGCTATGCCGTGATGGAAACTCGAAAGCATTACACGAATTATTTCCGTGGATTGACACATTTCAAACCTTACCGTTCGCGATTGGTTACCTTGGACGATCCGCAAGAAGTGTTGGCCACCTTAGATGAAATAGAATCTGAGTACATCGCTGCATACGGTAACGACCAAAATGAACTTTTGGTGGGTTAGTCCCTCACCACATTCTTCGTAGACCAGGCACTCATCAAAGTGCCTATACCCAGAACGATCAAGGTAGTTAACACCACGTGAGAAAGCTTTAATGTTACTGGATAGAATTCTTGTACATAGCCTGAACCCAAGGTGATAAGACCTATTTGTTGTTGAAGCACGATCAGGATTATTCCGATGATCATACCCAAGGCCCAGCCTGTACCGACAATGAACATGCCGTTGGTGAAGAATATTTGACGTAATTGGGCATTCGAGGCACCCATGGACCATAGCGTACGGATATCATTGTCCTTTTCAAGGGCGATGATGGTCAATGCGCTCACCACACCAAAACTTGCCAAGAACACGACAAAAGCAAGGATGGCAATGACGACCAATCGTTCGGATCGCATGACCTTGAACAAGGTAGCTTCTTGCTCGAGTCTATCCGCAACGACCACACGGTCGCCGAAGTGATTTTCAATGGACGTTCTCAAAGCCTTTTCCTCAGAATACACCTCTAAATAAGAGGGGTGAATGGCGCCGGTGAATTCTTGGACCCATTGACGCGGGGCAATGACTTTATTAGCATCGTAATCCGGTTGCACCGTGTGAATAGCCGTCACAAAGACATTCTTGGCTTGCACCGCATCGCTCAAGTTCAGGGCGTTGGTAGAAGCGTTGATTTTTGGAAGGTAAACGGTAATAATGGGCGGTGGATTGGTATTTGAAATCCCCAAATGGTACGCCACTCCCGCCCCCAATCGAAGGGTGTTTCCTCCAAGGTCGAGTGCCGGATCTGCTTGAGTCAGCAGGTGTTGGTTCAAATGGTGCTCCTTTTCGTATTCCATCGAACTGCCCAACAAGTAAGCAATATGTTGATGGTCTCCTTGTGCTAAGAGCACGCGCTGCTCAAAAACAGGCTCGAATACTGAAGCGGGGTAGTGGGCGGCTTCGTTAGAAATAAAAGCCGAATCTTCCGCTGTAAGTTCTAAATATTGTCCGGTCGCAGGACTGATTTTCAGGGCAGGATTCGCATGCTCGTATTGGCTGGCCACTAAATCTTCCAGTCCAGCAAAAGCACTGAGCACTACTGTCATGGCTGCAGTACCTAAGGATAGTCCAATCAACGCAGTAAGCGACATCAGACGGATAGCACCTAATCTTCCTTTGGAAAAGAAGTATTTACGAGCGAGATAGGTGCTGAAAGATTTCACCTGTGACTATTTAATGGGGCTTTCGCCTTCGCCGCGCAACAGGCGGTCTATGTTTTCTTCGTACTCCAAGCTGTCATCCACATAGACCATAAGCTCTGGAACTACACGCAACTGGCTCCCAACGGTATGGCCTAAAGCACCGCGTAATTTTGCGTTGTTGAGTTGCAAGAAATCGAAGGTTTCCTTCGTTTTAGCTACGGGAAAAATACTCACGTAAATTTTAGCTATACCAAGGTCAGGACTCACGCGCACTTTTGAGACGCTGAGTAGGGTACCTGGGAAATGATCTTTGGCCAATTGCTGTAAGATCGTCGCCATTTCCTTCTGAAGGAGCTTGGCTATTTTAAGTTGACGTGTGCTTTCCATGAGAGCAAATTTACGCATTGCCGCGTAAGCGCTACCTTCGCTGCAACGAAAAGAACTATGAAGGCATTTCTTCGCATCATACGAACCATGGGCCCCTTTGCCAGCTACATAGCATTGGCGGCCTTTTTCAACCTCCTTACGGTGGTTTTTAGTATAGGTTCTATTGGTGCGCTTATCCCTTTACTTAACATTATTTTCGACACGCCCGGCTCAGATCTAGTGGGCGCTGCGCCTTGGAAAATTGCTCTTGCGGAACGTGTAGAAGCCTACAGAGATCTACACGGTGCATCGGATACTCTTGTACGAATCATCCTTTTGGTCTTCACCATCTTTATTGGAAAAAACCTTTCGAGATACGCTGCCTTGTGGACCTTGGCTCCTGTGCGAAACGGAGTCGTGGCAAATTTCAAGCAAGCCCTGCACGATCAGTGGATAGCTTTGAGCTTACGTCAACACAGCAAATGGCAAAAAGGAGATTTACTGACCCGTGCCACGGCGGATTTAAATGAAATAGAATGGTCCATGCTCAAGGGGATGGAGGGTTTTGTGCGCGACCCATTAATGATCATAGGAACCTTGGCAGTACTTTTCACCATGAGTCCTACCTTGACCTTATGGGCCTTGGCCATTATTCCCATATCCGGGGGGCTTATCGCAACGATAGGAAAGAGCTTGAAGCGCAGCGCTAAGGAGGCACAGGGTCTTCTAGGACAAAATACCACTGCGCTAGAAGAAGCGTTATCGAACCTACCCATTATAAAGAGTTACGCCGTAGAGTCCCAAATGAGTAATGTGTTTGCTCAAAGCGTTCGTCAATGGCAGCGTACGATGACCAAGGTGTTCCGCAAGCGCGACCTAAGCTCACCTATTGCCGAAGTCTTGGGAGTAAGTGTATTGCTCGTAGTACTTTATCTTGGCGGCCAAGAGGTGCTGGCTGGTAAGCGCCTTACAGGTGGAGAATTAGTGGCCTTTATTTTGTTGTTCTACCAATTAATTCCTGCCTTCAAAAACGTCACCAATGCCCTCTACGATATCCAAAAAGGCAATGCCAGTGCGGAGCGAATCTTTGAGGTCTTGGACATGGTTGTACCGACATCAGGAGACCAGCCTGTGGTTGAAGCCGATTGGAAGGAAAATATCACCCTGTACAACGTTCGTTTTGCCTACGACGATCGCGATGTATTGCAAGGCTTAGACCTCATCATCCCAGCTGGGAAAACAACCGCGCTCGTAGGGCCCTCCGGTGGCGGTAAAAGTTCACTATTGTACTTATTGGCCGGCTTTGATCATCCTCAACAAGGAACAGTCACCTTAGGATCTAAGGATTTGAAAGAGGCGAATATGGCTGATTACCGCAAAGGGTTGGGCTGGGTGCCACAGCATCCATTATTGTTCAACGAGGGGATTCAAGGAAACATCACATTCAATGCAAAAGGAAGCGAGGAAGGCTACAGAAGGGCTATTACGGCGGCATATTGTGATGATTTTGTGTCCAATTTCGACGGCCAAACCATCGGCGAAGGCGGAAAATTCTTGAGCGGCGGCCAACGACAACGCGTGAGTATTGCACGTGCCTTCTATGCCAATCCAAAACTCCTATTGTTGGACGAGGCCACAGCGGCACTTGATAACGAGAGCGAAGCAAGGGTACAGCAGTCCCTAGATGCCTTGATGAAAGGGCGAACCACTGTGGTGGTGGCACACAGATTGAGCACCATCAAGCACGCGGACCAAATCGCTTATGTGGAGGAGGGGCGAATAGTAGAATTGGGCACGCATCAAGATCTCCTATCCAAAGGCGGGAAATACGCGGCATTGGTTAACTTAGGAACGCTAAACGCCAACGATGGAACACCTGAATAAAATCGAACACCTCGGCATCGCCGTACGGTCCTTAGAAGAAGGGAATGCCCTTTACACCAAACTTTTGGGGGTACCGCCCTACAAGGAAGAGGCCGTGGAGAGTGAAGGGGTGCGAACGAGTTTTTTCAAGGCTGGACCCAACAAAATCGAACTGTTGGAAGCCACCAACCCGAATAGCCCTATTGCCAAATTCATTGAAAAGCGTGGAGAAGGTCTGCACCACATCGCCTACGCCGTAGATGATATCCGCGCCGAGATGCAACGCCTTTCGGCTGCCGGTTTTCAGCTGTTGAATGAAGAACCCAAAGCGGGTGCTGATAATAAGTGGGTGTGTTTCTTACATCCCCGCACTACTGGCGGTACGCTCATTGAGCTTTGTCAAGACCGCGGGTAGTTCGCGTTCCAAATCCCCATCTTGTGTATTGAACAACCAGGTATGCATGCCCATCTCGGCAGCTGTATCTAGGTTCGCTTGTGTGTCGTCAATGAACAGCACCTCCTCAGGCAGCGCGCCCATGGCTTCAAGCACACGGTCGTAGTACTCCGTATTCGGCTTGCGGCAACCCATTTCGTATGAAAGGAATAGTGCATCGAACTTCTCAGTGAAGGTGTTCCATAGGAACGGACCACTTTCTTGTTTGATGTGATCAATATGGGCCACATTGGTATTGCTCACTAATGCAAGGCTATAATCTTCGGCCAATTTCTTTAGGAACAACGTATGATCATTCAACTCACCAAGCAGCGCATTCCACGCTCTGGTCGTACATCTTGAGCTCTGTAAAAACTTACAGCTTGCGGTCAATGCTTGGAAAAACTCCTTGGTAGAAATCTCTCCGCGCTCAAACTCCTGCGCCAACACCTCAAACTGTTCGGGCTTCATTTGCACGCCACATTGCCCCAGCGCCTCTTGCGTTAGGTGCGGATGTACCGGGATAAAAACATTCCCAAAATCAAACCAGATTTGTGTAATCATAAGACGATTAGCGCTCAATTGTTACACGAAACTACACGAGAAAAAAATAGTGGAGCGTGATAATTGCTTCGGTGCTAGTCCACCACGTGAATGGTGCCCTGCTTTTCCACGACATTTCCTGTAACTGTGGATCCACATCGAGCTTGAATCATGTACACTCCGGGACTAACGACAGCGCCATTGAACATACCGTTTAATTCCTTTCATGAACTGAACAGGTGTAGGACATTTTTCCTTCAAAAAAGGTGAATAATGGTTGAGTAGACTGTCTTATATTTGCCCTTTCGGGCTCATAGCTCAGTTGGTTAGAGCACCTGACTCATAATCAGGTGGTCGCAGGTTCGAGCCCTGCTGGGCCCACTTTAAAGCCCTTCCGTTTCGGAGGGGCTTTTTTGTTTTGTCACTATATGGGTAATTCAATCGTGATTATAGTATTAATCTTAAATTTCTCAGTTATAATATCATTTCTCACGCAGATATTTTAGAAGTTTAAATTTAGATTCAAAAGATGTTCCATTTTCACACTCTATGCACATGAAACCTCCATTAACCAATTCAAATCGGCAATACGTTAAATATTTTAGTCTAAAAGGTATTGCCGTACTCGTTTTGGCATTGTCTGGATGTGATCAGCCGCTTTTAGGCCCAAATTTCATACGAGAGCCTATTGGAAATTTCACCTGTAGTATTCCAGATAGTGCACATGGAATAGACATCAGCTATCATAATGGCCCTATTGATTGGTCAGAGTTAAAGAGAAAGGAGCCGCAAATCGATTTTGTTTTTATTCGAGCTACCGTAGGTTTGAATGAAGATGTTGACTATGAAGATTACCTTGATGGTGCGAGAAAAATAGGTCTTCAAACAGGTGCATATCATTATTACTGGTCGAATGTAAATTCCACCATAC
>JAKMGS010000174.1 GCA_022424815.1 Schleiferiaceae bacterium
GGCGTACATACCAACCATTTTTTGCGAACAGCATCAAAGATGAGCTCCTGACCCTCTTGTTCTTTGAGTTGGATGCTTGCAGTTAACGAATCTGGAAAATGTAACGCTGCTCGAGCCACTACTTCATGTTGGTATTAAACTTCTCAGGATACTTGCCCTGGATGTCTTTATAAAATGCGGTCAATTCCGCTTTCGTTTCCTCCAAAGTTGTTGGCGAAATGACCTTGGTGATTCCTGCCCGTTTGTTCTTATAATCGACAAATCCAAGGCTTATATCTACTCCTGCGTCTTTTGCGATGTAGTAAAATCCACTTTTCCACTTTTCTGCGTAGCTACGTGTGCCCTCAGGGCTTACAATGAGATTGATATCGCCTTCTTTCATGAGTTTCGCGCTAGTGGCGACCAAGTTGGAACGTTGCTCTCTATTCACTCCGATAGCACCGAGCCAAGTGAAGAACCCAAAGAAATACCACTTCGTGTAGAAATCCTTGATAAGGAACTTCATCGGCAAACGCATTTGCCAAAACGTACCTAGAGCGAGGAAGGTATCAAAGTTTGAAGTATGCGGAGCGGCGATTGTTACGGTATTCCTGGCCTTCTTTTTAATCTCCTCTGGAGCGACAACTTTCCAACCAATGAGACCTAAAATAACTCGACTTATAATGTATTTCATGGTACTGTGATAAGGCTGCTAAGATACGTCAAACCAATCCGGAGGGAACCCCAATAAATAAGCTTTCTGAGAGGCCCGGGTTAATGCCGTGTAAAGCCATTTGTAATAGATTGGTGACGGCCCATCGGGCAGATAAGGATGTTCGATAATAACCTGTTCCCACTGGCCGCCCTGACTTTTATGACAGGTGATCACATAGCTAAACTTAACTTGAAGTGCATTGTAGTAGGGATCATTCTTTATGGATTCGTAGATCTTTTTCTTTGAGCTGAGGTAAGAGAATTTCGCGAGCATTTGCTCATACAATGAGTTGCTCTGTGCACTGCTCAGGGCAGGACCTTCAGAACTCAATGTACTTAGATTGAGGATGACATCGATAGCGTCTTCTGAAGGGTAGTCTACAAATACTACGGTGGCTTCGCAAAAAGTCAACCCATAGCGCTGATGAACGTTTCGGATCGATCGCACTTCGCCTATTTCTCCGTTGGCAATGAATCCCATTTTTGAGGTTTCAGGCAACCAGAAATAGTTGTTTCGAACTACCATGAATTGGTCCCCGGCACTGATTTGATCTTCTTGAAATTTGATTCGACCTCGTATGCCTTGATTGTAGTTGTTGGCTTTTTTGTTGCTTCGAACAACCATGGTATTTCCTTCGCTCCTTGATGCGTAGAGCTGTTCAAAGATTTCTTGCAGGTGATATCCATCCTCGATCTGGATAAAATCTTCTCCAGGAATCAGCTTTGGCGGTTCTGATGAATCCGATTCAATCAGCTCTCGAAGCTGCGTTGCATTCTTTAAGATGTGACTGTCTAAAGCTTGACGAACGACCATCCTAAGGGTGTGCTCCGTAGCATTAATCCCTGCGCCAATGAACCAATCTGCACTTAGCGCTGGGCTCTGCGGCTGGCCAACTGGTGGAAGCTGTGCAGGATCACCTACCAAGACCAGTCCATTAGAAGGATCCGAAAATACATAGGTGAGCAAATCTTCAAGCAAGGAGTTGCCGCCTAAAGTACTGTCATTGTTTGTCGCCACTAGACCGGCTTCGTCTACCACGAAAGTGGTGTTTTTGTGGGGATTATTGGACAATACAAAGTTGGCAACGCCGCCATTACTCACGCTAGGACGGTATAGGCTGCGGTGTATGGTAAAGGCATTTTTACCCGCCGCACCGCTCATCACTTTCGCCGCACGACCGGTAGGTGCCATCAATAAAATTTTTCTTTGGTGTTTCTTGTGCGCAGCCACTACAGATCGCAATACGGTTGTTTTTCCAGTACCCGCATACCCTTTGACAATAAGAACCTCCGGATGTATGCGCTTGACACTGAGGTACAGTGCCAGTTTTTTAAGCAAAACATCTTGATCCTCAGTGGGTTCGAATGGAAAGAATCCCTTTAAATCTGCGTATGTACTTTGCGGTGTAAGCAATGAAAAAATATTGTAGTTTTGAGGCGATTAATCCTGAACGATAACAATGAATTCAAAGGTACAACTCGGAATTAAAGCAGTTCTAATCTTAACGTCAGTATTGCTGACCGTACGAATCTACCAAAGTATTATGCAACCTATCAATTTTCAACGTATTGAAAATACGAGATTGTGTGAGGTTACTGAACAATTAGAGAGCATTCGCGAAGCGCAACTTGCGTACAAAAGCGAATTTGGAACGTACTGTGCATCTATCGACGAGCTCGTTGGATTTGTTGACACTGGTTTTATAAGCATTATCGAACGTAAGGATACTTCGTTCATGTACTATGACAAGATTTACCAGAAGGACATGAATAAGGATTCTGTGATCATCCGCGTTTTAGGTCAAGAGTCAGTGAGCACACAGTTGTTCGGTGAAGGATTCATGGCCGAAACCTTGAGAAACATTTCGGGAACAGATTCAACATTTACAATGGATGCTTCTGAAATCAATAAGAACGGTGTGGATGTGGCTACGTTTGAAGTAAGCGCTCCTTACAAAGTTATTTTTGCTGATATTGCGGAAGAATACCCGCAGGCATACAAGAAAGTAGAAAACGACGCTTGGACGATCGGGTCGCTAACAGAACCAACCATCAGTGGTAACTACGAGAACACACGTTGTAAGACAGAATAATATTGATCCGGCTTTCGAATCAGCGAAAGCGGAAAACTGCACATTGTCCATCCTGCGCCAGCAGGATGGACTTTCTTTTTTGGTTAAAAACACCAAATCCAAGCAGTTGTATATGATTGGTTTCGTGCCTGCTGCGGAATTGACCGAGGACCCGTTTGAGGAGTTGTTGGCATCATTCTCAGAGCTACCGGGAACTGTTCTAAAGGCACAAGAATTCGGTCAATCAGCACTTTTGCCGAAAGCCTTAGGAACCAAAGATAAAACGTGGACTAAAACATTGCTGGGAAGCGAGGCGGATCGAGTGTTTTCTTCAGAATCCCTAGCGGTGGAAGTATATGCCTTGACGCACAATACTCCACAGGATGTACAGCAC